>CAYNUX010000358.1:0-4570 GCA_964400115.1 uncultured Cytophagia bacterium | reverse complement strand
AGCAACTTTATTTTTGACGACCTTGACTTTTGTCCGGTTTCCTACGATACTCTCGCCATCTTTGATCGCCGCAATTCGACGAATATCCATTCTGACAGAGGAATAGAATTTTAATGCACGTCCACCGGTTGTCGTTTCCGGGTTGCCAAACATGACTCCGATCTTTTCACGAATTTGATTGATAAAAATCACTGAAGTTTTTGATTTGCTAATGGCAGCAGTCAGCTTTCGCATGGCCTGAGACATAAGCCGGGCTTGTAATCCCATTTGGGCATCACCCATATCCCCTTCTATTTCGGCCCTGGGTACCAGGGCTGCAACAGAATCAATGACGATAATGTCGAGAGCACCGCTACGGACCAATGTTTCAGTAATTTCCAAAGCCTGTTCCCCCGTGTCAGGCTGAGAGATCAATAAATTATCTATGTCAACACCCAGTTTCTTAGAGTATTCGGCATCCATGGCGTGTTCGGCATCGACAAATGCAGCCAGCCCACCCGCTTTTTGTGCCTCAGCAATGATATGCAAAGCCAGGGTGGTTTTTCCAGAAGATTCCGGCCCATAGATTTCGACAATCCTTCCACGTGGAATGCCACCGACTCCGAGTGCCGCATCCAGTGACAGCGAACCGGTCGAAATGGTGGGAACATCGACTTTTTGCTCTTGCCCTAACCACATAACCGATCCTTTTCCAAATTGCCGATCGATCTGTGACATGGCCATGTCTAGTACTTTGCGTTTTTCATCTCTTTGGTCAGCCATTCAGAATCCTCTCTTCTAATTTTTTGGTAACTCAATTTCTATCAAAGGGGTATGGTGCGCACCTTGTGGCAACAATTCGCTCTTCATGGCCGAGACCGTGTCAGCATCGAACGATCCAAAGTTCCACTCTAGCGGCAAAAGTTTTTCAGCCACTTTTTTTGCCAACCAGGGCTTTTTGACACGTCCAAGGGTAAGATGGGGGTGGTATTTTTTGTCTTCTTTGAATCCTAATTTTAATAATTGAGTGGCTATCTCGTCTTGCAATTTGAACAATTGACCGCCAGCATCTTGAACACCGATCCAAAAGACCTTTGGCTGGCGAAGATTTGGAAACGCACCCACCCTGTCAAGAGACAGTGTAAAAGCAGGTGTAGATGCTATCAATGGAGAAATCAAACGGCTGATCTCATCTACAGAGGTCTCATCTATATCGCCCAGAAATTGCAATGTCAGATGCATTGTTTTTGGATTCACCCATCTTGTGCCATCATCCTGTTGTCTGATTTTTTCCTGTACGCGTTCAATCTGCCGAATAATCTTGTCCGGTAGTGGAATACAAATAAATGTGCGCACCTTTGCCATAATAAACCTTTACAACATGTCCAACAAACGCCTGCGAAGCAAATCCAGGGCAGCTTGCGTAGATCTAATTTTATTACCTGTGCGATCTTGGCCAAAGGTGAATTTTTCAACAATAGCGCCACGCTCATCCGCAAGTCCGATAAATACCAAACCAACTGGTTTTTCTTTGGTGCCACCAGAAGGCCCGGCAATACCGGTCGTAGAGAGACCATAATCAGCACTGGTCAATTTTCGAATCCCTTTTGCCATTTGCAGGGCGACTGTTTCGCTCACAGCACCATGTGTTTCTATATCCTTTTTTGAGACGTTTAACAATTCAACTTTTGATTCATTACTATAACTGCAAATCCCTCTTTCAAAAAAGTGTGAACTTCCGGGTACATTGGTAAGACGATGCATCAACAAACCACCGGTACAAGATTCTGCCACAGCGATGCGTTTTTTGCTGTCTCTTAACCAATGTGCCAAGGCTTCTTCAATTTCAATATCCTGATCAGCATAAATAAATTCATCAATATGTTCTCTGATTTTAGCTTCCGCGTGATCGAGATTGGCAACCGCATCTTTTTCTGATTCGGCTTGTGATGTCAATCGAATGCGTACACCTTTGAGATTAGGCAGAAAAGCCATTTTAGCAAATTTTTCTATTTGAGATATATCACCCAATTCTTCATAAAGTGTGCTCTCTGGAATTCCGGTCGTTGCCAACATCCGAATTCTAGTCACTAAACCTGTCAGGCTTTTGCTCAGTTCGGGTAGAACAAAACGATTCATCATGGACTTCATTTCATGAGGAACACCAGGCATGATGTAAAAATGTTTATCATTTCGATCAAAAACAAAACCAGGGGCAGTACCCCGATCATTACTCATCAAACGTGCTTTTTGTGGTACTTGCGCCTGGCTTTCATTAACCTTTGCCATCGATATCCCCCGACGTCGAAACCGATCCGTGACCTGAGCGAGAATATCCTTGTTTATTTCCATGTCGGACTGAAAATATTCTGCGGTTACACTCTTTGTAATATCATCATGCGTTGGGCCCAGCCCCCCAGTGATTAAAATCACATCAGCCCGTTCCTCTGCCTGTTCGAGTGCCGTATTTAGATCTCTTGCATCGTCTCCAATAGTGGTAATCCAGCAAGGTTTGATGCCGATTTCTACCAACCGCATGCCCATCCAGGAAGCATTGGTGTTAACGGTTTGCCCCATGAGAATTTCATCACCAATAGAGATAATTTCGAGACGTAACGACATGGTTTATATCCAAATTAAAATAAAATGCAAAATCAAGTTGCTATAAATTCCGGCCATAACATCATCGGACATAACTCCCCAACCACCCGGCAATTGTTCTATGCGATGAATTGGCCAGGGTTTTAAAATATCGAAAATTCGAAACAACACAAATGCCGCGATTAGCACAAACAAGGTTTTTGGCAAAAACCAGACCGTAATCAAGGTTCCCACAAATTCGTCCCAATTGACTTTTCCAGGATCAGAACCCCAACACTCTTCAGCGATTCCTGCTGACCACACGCCCAGAAAAAAGCTGATAATAATAATAGTCAAAGCCATCGGGGGGTGCACTGGTAAAAAGAGCCACCAAACAAGTAAGGCAAAACCAGTTCCCACAGTACCCGGGGCTAGGGGAAAAAAGCCTGTACCCGCGCAGGTAGATAAAAAAAGAGCTCCATTCCGTACCGGTGATTTCATCATTCCTTCTCATCGTAAGTATAGACACCAAGGGCCGGAAACAAATTTCCGATCTCGCTAAAGTAAACAAGAAAAAAAATAAAGGCAACATATAATTAAAAAAATGAGCGACCTTCCATGGCACGGGTTAGAGTAACCTCATCGGCATATTCGAGATCTGCACCGACAGGAATACCACGAGCAATCCGGGTGATATCGATATTCAATGGTTTTATCAATTTAGCAAGATAAATCGCGGTGGCTTCGCCTTCGGTACTTGGGTTCGTTGCGACAATCACCTCCTTGACCTCATCATTTAATCGTTGCAACAGCTCTTTGATATGCAACTCATCTGGGCCTATGCCATCAAGAGGAGAGAGAACCCCCCCCAGGACATGATACAATCCACGAAACCCGCCGGCACGTTCAAAAGCGAGAATATCATTAGCTTCCTCTACCACACATATAATGGATCGATCGCGTTTTTCACTGCTGCATATGAAACAGGGATCTTTTTCAGTAATATTGAAGCAAATCGTGCAATGAATGACTTTGAGTTTTAAATCCATCAATGAGGATGATAAAGCCTGAACGTGTTCATTGCTTTGTTTAAGCAAGTGAAAAACGGCGCGCTGCGCAGACTTGCGCCCGATGCCAGGCAATTTAGACAGCTCACTGATAGCACGTTCAACAGTCTGAGAGGAATATTTCAAGAAAACTCCAAATTAAAATCCGGGCATGTTAAGACCAGGAAGATTTGGCATTCCGCCGGTTACCTTTGCCATCTCTTCTTGCGCCTTTGCTTTGGCCGTTTCCATAGCCTGATTGACAGCAGCTAAAACCAAATCTTCAAGCATTTCGACGTCCTCAGGATCGACAACTTGTGGATCGATTTTGATCTCTTCAATTTCCTGGGTACCGTTGGCTGTGACCGATACCATTCCACCTCCAGCTGTGCCCTCGACTTTGATGTTACCAAGATTCTCTTGTACTTTTTGCAAATTTTCTTGCATTTTTTGGGCTTGTTTTAAAAGGCCGGACATTCCACCACGATTCATATTTCTCTCCTGCTATTGTATAAATTCTGCATCAAATGTTTCAACTATTTGCCTTATAGTATTATTTTCTTTTAACAACCTTTCAAACAAAGACTTTTTATCTGTTCTGGCCGGGAACTTTCGTCTTTTTTGTGTGGTATCGGATTGATCTCTTGCACATTGTAAACGAATTGATATCCCCAAGGTTTCTTTGAGCACTTGCTCAATCAGGGCAGCACTTCGTTCGACAGATGTTTGTTGAAAAGCGCTTTTGGCAGGAAAACCCAGTTCAAGGGTGGTGCCATTTATTTGAGTAGGCCAGCCTTCACACAAATATGAGCCCAGTGCAATCTTGCGTCGTTTAACCAATTCAACAATTTCTTGCCAACGATTCTCTATGGTTGCAAGGTCAATACTGGGTTGATCTTTGTCTAAACTCTCTTCTTGTGTCAGATTGTTCTTCTTTGAAGACTCGAAGAGATTTTTCGCCACCT
>CAYNUX010000357.1:0-4574 GCA_964400115.1 uncultured Cytophagia bacterium | reverse complement strand
CCAGAATTCCATCGGCCGGTCGAGGGGTATCGGAAACCATTAAATATTGATCAACGTTGAGAAAATAAATCCCGGCAAACAGCAACATCAAGAAAATACAACTCAAGAACCCGCCTGCAAACCACACAATTTTCGATTCGAGCCGCACGTTTTAGAAAAACCGCTTGTAGAATCGTCTTCTCGAGGCTTTTTTCCAGGTCTCGCCGCCATCGGTGGACATGATCAATAGCATTGGATACTCGCCCTGCTCTTTGGTTTCAGTCTCGTAAAACGTAAACGTGCAATACAAGGCATCATCGCGATCGATGAACAGACGGTGACGATAATTGGTATAGCCCTGATGACCCTCCGGCGGATTGACCAGA
Source organism: uncultured Cytophagia bacterium (assembly GCA_964400115.1). Taxonomy (GTDB): domain Bacteria; phylum Zhuqueibacterota; class Zhuqueibacteria; order Residuimicrobiales; family Oceaniaggregativiventaceae; genus Oceaniaggregativivens. The sequence continues at coordinate 4,209 of CAYNUX010000357.1, read as the reverse complement.
ACCTCTGGTTGCTGCCACGCAAAGCGGCCATATTCAAGAGACTGACCCCACAACCGCGGATGGATGCGAAACACTGAATGCAATGTATTTTGAGAGTCACAGACCAGAGTGGCATAGGTCTGGCCATGGTGCATGGCGACCGGCACCTGCCAGTCGTCAATATTCAAGGGCGTGAAAGAACGGGTATAATAAAAAGGCGAATTATGTGCGCCGGCAATGACGTGCAAGGTCCCCTCATAATCCATGGTGATCACCGGTGTGGAATGGCCATCCGCCACATCCGGCCAGGCCGTGGCGATCTGTTTTTTGGCAGTGACCGCATGCCGGGACTTTGTGATGCCGGCGACATATATCGGATTGCCATTTCGGCCGGTTGTATCGAGCTCGCCAAACGTAACAAATACCTCATCATGAGCTGAAACCGCAAAGGAATTGCCACCGGTATGATTGGACCATTGAAAACAGTTGTCGGTAATATTTATTGCTGCACCGAGATCCAGGCCGTTTTTTGTCCGTTTTGGCAGAAAAACACTCAAACGGTTATATGATGCAAAACTGGCCGGACCCTTTTTAAGGAATTGCAAAACTCCGATCGCCGGAGGATCGAATAAATAATTTGCGCCGGTGCGCAATTCCAATGCTGCCCGCCATATATGATCGGGCAGATCATAGACCTGAAAAGAGTGACAGTAATCTCTGGAATAGAGCAACACCGGACGTTTTTTCGACCCCGGTTTTTTATGGATCCAAATAATAGCATAGAGATGATCGTGATCATCAAAGGCAATTGTGCTCAATGCTTTAAAATTGCGTTCTGTAGAAAGCACGAGCCGTGGAAATGAATCCCGAAGAACCGAAAGAAAGGAAAAGTGATTCCAAAAGCCCTTGTCGCTGATGGTGCGTACCACGCCAAACAGATCGGGATCATCATCATTCAACATATAGGGCCGGTTATGACTGTCAAACGCCAGTGCCGTGACCGGGGCAAATTTATAACCGTTGCTGAGGCGCCAGGGTTTGCCCTCTTTGGGAACGGTATAGGGTTGTTCTTGGCGACCAAAAATCCCAAACCCTGCCAATATCAAAAAAAAGAATAGTCCGGGCCATATTTTCAAGAGTGTATTACGGAAACCATTCAATCCGCAAGCATTCAGAATTTTGTTTCTACTTTATCAATAGTGCGTATAATTTTACCCGGGTTGCCAACGACAACTGAATAATCCGGAATATTTTTAATGATCACCGCCCCTGCTCCGATAGTGCATCCCTTACCAATAGAACATTGTGGCAAAACCAGAGCACCGATGCCAATCAGGGTACCCTCGCCTATGGTGACATCTCCTCCAAGATGACAGCCGGGCGCAATGTGTACAAAATCACCGATATCGTTATGATGATCGACTGTGCAGCCGGTATTCAAAATGACATGGTTGCCAATTCTTGAACCGGTATTAATCACAGCTCCAGCACAAATCGTGGTACCAACGCCGATCTCGACATTTTTTGCCAAAATAGATGTTGGATGGATCGCCTGAGAAAAAGCAATTCCCTGTCGTTCGATTTTATTGACCACATTTTGTCGGATATCATTTTTACCAATGGCCACGAGGATTTTGTCAAAAGAGTATTTTTGTAGATTCGAAAGTTTGTCAAGAACGGGCCTATCAAAAAAAACATTTCCGATCAAGGATTCATCATCATCTATAAATCCGACCAATCGCATGGATTCTTTTTGCTCACAAAGCAGATAAATATCGGCAACGACCTGTCCGTGGCCCCCTGCACCAATAATCATAATCTTTTTAGGTTTGGTCATTCGGCTTTCCCATAAATTCCTGCATGGTTGCATGCCCTGCTTGAGAGATGCCTTCTCGTTTGATTACTTTGATCAGGGTAAGCCACAAGATTTTCATGTCGAGCCCAAAAGAGACACGATCGACATACCAGACATCCAATTTGAATTTTTCTTCCCAGCCAAGCGCATTACGTCCATTGACCTGTGCCCATCCTGTAATTCCCGGTTTTACCTCGTGTCGGCGAGCCTGTTCGGGGGTATACCGTTGCAAGTATTGCATTAATAAGGGACGCGGACCGACCAGACTCATATCGCCTTTGAGCACATTCCATAATTCGGGAAGTTCATCGAAGCTGGCATTCCGGAGAAAAACACCTATTGGCTTTAAGCGCTGTTTATCAGGTAACAGATTTCCGTTTGCGTCTTTTTTATTGCTCATGGTGCGAAACTTGTAGAGATTGAAAGGCATTCCATATAGTCCTGGTCTTTTTTGGCAAAAAATAACAGGATGCCCGATCGCAATGGCAACAAGGATATAAACAACCAATAGAAACGGAGAAAATACAACTAATCCGCATAACGATAAAAGTCGATCAAAAAGTGGTTTTGTTAGTCTTTTATAGTTCAAATAGCAAAAAAATCCAATTAAAACAGGCTTAGAACCAACAATAATTAAAATATTGAAAAGTGAAATACTTGAAAACTAGATTCTGTAAGAATGAATCTCGTTCCATAATAAAATTAGGAAATGCAGCAACTTTAATATCTGTAGGTTTTAAAACATGAATTCTTTGTTTACCCTGCCAAATAGGGGTCCTTTTGGCAAATATAGAATTTAATTTAACCTGGTTTCCAAGCGGTGCTGCAGGGTTTTCATTTAAAATCTTTGCTAATTTGGGATATCTTTCGCTATAAGGAGGTTGATCATGTGCGATCTCGTCCAACTTTTCATACATACGCCACCAGGGGTGATTTAAATATTCATTTGCCCAGCCCAAACCGGAAGCGCTGATGTATACAGGCAACGCGCAGTTGTGGAAAACATTATATTTAATAATGTTATCTCGACCTCCATTGATCATAACCCCTCGCATTGCAGTATGAATAAAGTTACCCTTGATGATTGTGCCACTCATCAGGTCATCGATATAAATGGCCAACGTCATCCAAAATCCTGATTTTGTTTCCATTACTCGCTTGGCCTGACCGATCTCATAAAAAACATTATATTCTATACGATTGCCACGAAAAGTCCAGTCTCTACCGGCATATATAGCACCGGCATCATCATTTTCGAGACAGACTCGAGTGATAATATTGTGATGAAAGTGATGTTCATTTCCAGAAAACCGAATAGCAGAGTGTGGCATATTGTAAAGGATATTTTGCTTTACAATAGTTCCAACACCTCCGATTTTGATACCAGATTCGCCACTTAAAGCCGAAACAGCACAATTAGAAAGGACATTTCGTTCGATAATGTTTTTACCGAATTTTAAGTGTTTTCGATCTCCCCCGTACAATATGATTCCAGTTTCACCAATATCATAAAATTGCGAATTACTTACTCGAATAGACTCTCCATTCATTATGGAAAGCCCGTTAATACCTATATTTCTAAACTGGCATCCGATAATATTAATACATTTACTATTGTTTATCAGAAATGCACTGGAACGTGTTTTTTCAAAAATTATATTTTTGAATGTAATGCCCTGAGAGTTTTCAATGTGAAAAAAGGGTTCATCGAGGAGAGATATGGAAATATTACAGGTATCAATTTGATTCGTCGGCCAAAAAATTATTTGAAGATTTTTCTTATCCAGGAACCACTCGCCCGGCTGGTCAAGTTCTGATAAAAGATTATACGCATACATTCTAAAATTTCGAGTGTATCCATATACACCATGAGGTGGTCGCGTAACCAGCTCTTTTGCACTGGTATCGACCTTAACGACCTTTTCTCTTGAAGACGCCCAATTATGGGTCCAAAACCCATACACCCAAAAATCCTGATCGCTCCAATTCTTTGGACGAGACCCGTTATATGGCATCCTCTCTTTAGTTTTTTGTCCATTTCTTTTCAAGGTATCTGATATCCACCACCACCCCTTATTGGGCCACCGTGCTAATTGCATTCTATGAGTTCCATTGAACAGCTGGATTCGGGTGGCTGTTGTATCCAAATATTGTCGATTGAATCCCCGAGGCATTAACTGACCTATTCGGTGTTGAAGATTTGTTTGTAAATCACATAAAAGCAAAGAATCTCGAATTTCAGGGGTGAGATACTCGGCATAATCCAAAAGGTCTACTCTTTTAAAGCCAGTCAAATGTCTGCCACCCGTAAATATCACCGATTCATTTTGATAGGCTTTGATTGTTAATTTATGATGAAAGTGAAGTAAAAAATC
>CAYNUX010000356.1:0-4579 GCA_964400115.1 uncultured Cytophagia bacterium | reverse complement strand
CTGCTCATGGGCTCTTCCCGTGCTCCGGGGGGACTCCCTGCCAACCTGCAGGGGATTTGGAATTATCATTTCGAGGCTCCCTGGAATTCCGACTATCATACCAATATCAATCTGCAGATGAATTACTGGCCGGCCCAGGTCACCAACCTGGCTGAGACCGTACCGCCGCTCATCGAATTCTTTGACCGGCTGCGCATTCCCGGCCGCATCACCGCCCGCGACATGTATGGCGCCGAGGGCTGGAACATGCATCATGTCACCGATCCGTTCGGTCGCACCGGACTCATGGATGGCATCCAGTGGGGCACCTCGCCGCTGGCCGGTGCCTGGATGTGCCTGTCTCTCTGGCGGCAATACGAGTTTATGCAGGATCAAGAACTGCTCCGTGAAAAAATCTATCCTATTCTCAAAGGTGCAGCCGAGTTTACCCTCGATTTCCTGGTCGAGGGTCCGGAAGGCTATCTGGTTACCGCACCTTCCATGTCGCCCGAGAATGCCTTTTATCTGCCCGGTACCCGGGAGACCACGCAACTGACCTATGCCGCCACCATCGACATCGAGATCATCCATGAGCTGTTCAATGCTTGCAAGACTGCTGCCGGTATCCTCGATCAGGATGGGGAATTTGCACAAACCCTGCAGCAAACTCTGGATCGTTTACCCCCCCTGCAGATCGGTGCAGACGGCACTCTGCAAGAGTGGATCAAGGATTATGAGGAAGCGGAACCCGGTCATCGTCATATTTCGCATTTGTTCGCGCTCTATCCTGGCACTCTGATCAATCCTCATACGCCGGAGCTGTTCGAGGCGGCCCGCCGCACTATCGAGAAACGCCTGGCTCATGGCGGCGGCCACACCGGATGGAGCCGTGCCTGGATCATTAGCTTTTATGCCCGTCTCCTGGATGGCGAACAGGCACATCACCATCTGCATCAGCTGTTGGCCAAATCCACGCTGCCCAATTTGTTTGATACCCATCCGCCGTTTCAGATCGACGGCAATTTTGGCGGCACTGCCGGTATTGCCGAGATGCTGCTGCAGAGCCACAGCGACGAGATCCGGCTTTTGCCCGCCTTGCCCAATGACTGGCCTCAAGGCTCCATTACCGGCCTGCGCGCCCGTGGCGCTGTCGAGGTGGATATGGAATGGCAAGACGGAATGTTGACAGCAGCGCGTTTGCTGCCGGAAAAAGATTCCCCTCTCGCCATTGTTTACAAGGATAAAAGGATAGAACTGAAAGCACAAATTGGTAGCGAAATTGTTTTACACGATGATAGTTTCAGTTTAGATAAAAAGTAAGGAACCAAACTGAAACCATGGCTCATTCTTTTTAATCATCGGTACAAGTTCAGAGTATAATCATTCCTTTTGAGTGAAATGAGCGATTCGATTATTACCGAAATCAAGAAAAAAATTGTTTTGGGATTATTATAATATTCCAAGCATGCAGTAGGCCAAAGTATTTTTCGTGGGTTTAGTGTTCAAGATATCATAGATGCGTTTATGACTGGCGAGATCATCAAAGATTATCCAAATGACAAATATGGGCCGAGCTGTTTGATTTTTGGAAAAACAATGCATGAAAGACCTGTTCATATACATTGCAGTTATCCAACACGCGAATTAGTAAAAATCATTACCCTGTATGAGCCGGATCCTGCGCTTTGGATTGATTTTAAAATTAGGAGAAAACTATGAAAAGCAATGGTGAAAGACTCGTCCATCGCCGTGTGGTCTATACGCTTGAATTAGAGGGACGATTATACTTGATCGAAAACGTACCCGCACGGGTTAATGAAGAAACGGGTGAACAATATTTTGATCCCCAAACAGTTGAAAAGATTTATCAAACTATACATGAAAAGGCCAAACCTGACAGAATTGTAGAAACGCCGGTATATCATTATGTGGATTGAATAGAAAAGTATTCCTATCATACGGAGCAGATATGAGATTGAAACTGGTTCTGATTTTTTTATTGTTCACCTCGCCGCTTTTCGCTCAACCCCGCTATGAGAGCGAAAAGGGGGTAGGCTATGTATTCAACCGTGCACCTCTCGTCAAGGTGCCTTTTGCCCAACTCCCCCTGGGCACTATCGAGCCGCAGGGGTGGATTCTGGAACAACTCGATCGTCAGGCCACAGGCTTGACCGGCAACCTCGACAAGATCTATACCAAAGTTGTGGGCCCGCGCAACGGCTGGCTCGGTGGCGATGGCGATGGCTGGGAACGTGGCCCTTATTGGATCGACGGCCTCTTGCCGCTGGCCTATCTGCTCGACGACGAGGTGCTCATCGCCAAAGTGCAACCGTGGATCGAGTGGTCCATTGCCAACCAGACCGATGAAGGCTATTTTGGTCCGGTGCCGTTCGAACAAGAGCCTCAGGATGAACCGGGATTGCAAAAATCCCTTCGACGGGACTGGTGGCCCAAGATGGTCATGCTCAAGATCATGCAGCAATATTACATGGCCACCGGCGACGAACGGGTCATCGATCTGTTGACGCGCTATTTCCGCTATCAACTGGAAATGCTGCCTTCCACACCGCTGGATACCTGGTCGTTCTGGGCCAACCGCCGCGGTGGGGATAACATGATGGTGGCCTATTGGCTTTATAATCTCACCGGCGACGAGTTTTTGCTGGATCTTGCCCAAATCCTCAAAGACCAGACCTATCCTTATACGGATAGGTTCCTAAAGGGCGATGTACTCAGCTCTATGTTTCAGTTCCACTGCGTCAACCTCGCGCAAGGATTCAAACAGCCTGCCATCACTTATCAACAAGATCCCCATCCCAGACATGTCGAGGCCCTGAAAAAAGGATTTGCCGATCTGCATAAATATCATGGCCAGCCTCAGGGTATGTATGGCGGTGATGAACCCTTGCATGGCAAGGGCGCTACACAGGGATCTGAGCTCTGCTCGACGGTTGAAATGATGTTTTCGTTGGAAAACATGCTGCAGATCTTTGGCGATCCGGCCTATGCCGATCACCTGGAACGTGTGGCCTATAATTCCTTGCCCACACAAATCGACGATCAATTTGCCACCAAACAGTATTATCAACAACCCAACCAGGTCAGGATCACCTGGGGGGATCACAATTTTCATACCGACAATCCGCATCGCCTGGTGTATGGCACCACCACCGGTTACCCCTGTTGCACCACCAATATGCACCAGGGCTGGCCCAAGCTGGTCAATAATCTCTGGTATGCCAGTCTGGACAGCGGTCTGGCAGCGTTAATGTATGCGCCGTGCGAGGTCAATGCTTTGGTGGCAGATGGCAAACAAGTAACCATCACGGAAAAAACCCGCTATCCCTTTGAAAATACAATCCGATTCGAAATCCAAACCGGCCAGCCGGTCGAGTTTCCGCTGCATCTGAGGATTCCTGGCTGGTGCCGGCAGGCGGTTGTCTCTGTCAACGGTAAGAGCTGGGACTCGCCAAAAGCCGGACAGATCATCAAGATCGATCGCACCTGGAGCAATAATGACAAGGTTGAATTGGTGTTGCCCATGCAGATCGCTATTGAGCGCTATTACAAAGATGCTGTCAGTATTGTGCGCGGACCGCTGGTCTATGCCCTAAAGATCGACGAGCACTGGAAATACACCGAATCCGCGGAGCACCCGCCTGGTTTTTACGAGGTGGTCCCGACCAGCCCCTGGAATTATGGCCTGGATGAAACCGTTGTAAAAGAGCCTGAAAAGGGGTTTCAGGTTATGGAAAATCCGGTTTTTAGTGATTATCCCTGGACTCTGGACGATGCGCCCATCGCTTTGAAAACCATTGGTGTGCGGATCGTCGAATGGCAGCTTTATCAGGATATGGCTGGTCCAATACCGGTAAGCCCGGTTCGCGATTTAAAAGATACGCCAAGAGAATCCATTACTCTGATTCCCTATGGCTGCACCACGCTGCGCATTTCTGAATTTCCGGTGGTGCGATAATAATTTTGAAAGACTTGCAATGATTCCTTTTTGTGCGTCGCGATTTTTGCCCTAATATAGCATAAACCCATGTGAATTCAAATGGGTTTGACGTTTTTTTTAGGATCGATAGCGGTTCAGAGTCTTGATGGATCAGGAGAGTCGTTCCCACTCTTGTTCAAGCTTGCAGTTTCACCTTTAGGGGATATTAGGCTTGTCGTTGCACCTTTAGGTGGCTTGAGCTCATAGATCCACCATCTCGATTCAGCCTTTGTATTTGCGATTTCTGTGATTCATCTAATTCAATTTGTGAGATTTATGATTTTTATTTTTATGTTTTGTATTCTTTTTGTTGTATATTCATTGACATTGTACATACAAGAGCTTATCTTTCGGTATGATTATTTGGGATCATGAAAAGAATGCCAAACTGCAGCTGGAGCGCAACATCTCGTTTGAGCAAATCGCTGACCTTATTATGGAAAACAAGGTCCTTGACATTCTGGAGCATCCCAGGAGGAAAAATCAAAATATCTTTGTTATCGACATCGATCATTATATTTATGCGGTATTGTTCCTGCTCGATGATCAGGACAATATCATTTTAAAAACGGCATTCCCAAGCAGAAAATTAATGAAAAAATA
>CAYNUX010000355.1:0-4582 GCA_964400115.1 uncultured Cytophagia bacterium | reverse complement strand
CACCCACATATGTTCCTATTGCGCTACCGAGTCCGGCCATAATAAAGACTAAAAAGATTCTTAGCAACCGGTTTTTCCACCAGTGTTTGAATTTTGCGGCATCTTTAGCTACGTTTTGAAATTCTTTAACGACCGGGGGTTTGACATAAGCTTGCACAAATGCAGCCACATAGCCTGCACCAATGGCTGGAGTCAAACTGGTAACAGGGGCAGCGAGGAGTGCAGAGAGAATGGTCAGAGGATGGCCAAAAGCGACAACTGTTCCCAGGCTGCTTGGAATTCCATTGATCAAAATCCAAAATATGACATTGTCTCCCGCTGCCTGTGGTCCTTTGGTGAATCCGATAAATATAATCGAGGTGATGATAATTGCGGGGATACCCCAGCCGATCATTTTCCATGTCGATGAGACTTGCGGAATGGCACTTATTTTTTCCAGGTCAATGGGGGTGTCTTCCAACAATCGCTCGTTAATACCCTGAACATGCCCGGCTCCGACCACAGCTACAATTTTTTTCCCATTCGCATTCTTGATTTTTTCAGCAAGAAAACTATCCCGCTCGTCAATCAGAACGGTCTTTAGCACCGGCATTGCTTTACCCAATTCTGTCATCAATTCGGTGAGTACATCCTTTTGACGTAATTTTTCCAACGTTTCTTCTGTGATCTCTTCATTTTCAAATATCCCCACCATACTATATGATAAAAGTTTCATCTTTTGCCACAAGGACATGGTGTTCCATGCACGTCTCAGAGTGATGCGGATATCGCGGTCAGCAAGTTCAACTGGAATCTCGTTTTCTTTGGCGACATTCGTTGCTTCTATTAATTCTGCCCCGGGAGTGACACCGAGTTTTTGTCCGAGTTTTTTCTGATATGAAGCGAGCAAAATATTGATCAACAAGGTACTGAGTTGTTTTTCCCGTATCACGCTTTTCAGATCCAGGGACTCCCATTTCTTTTTCTCTGACAGGGCTTTATAACGTTGTTGATCGAGTTCTACGCAAACACAATCGGGTTTTTCCGTCTCGATAACGGTACGAACGAGGTCTGCAGATTGCTGTGAGATGTGAGCTGTACCAACAAGAATGATCTCTCTATCTTGTAATGTGATAAACCGTACATCTGAGCTGTATTTGGTGGAGGGATTTTTTTCTGTCATGCCTTATCCTTTAAATAACCACTTTTGGATCACCCGAATTGAATTAACTCTGGCTTTGTAATTGCTCTACCGAAAATCCTTCTTGCATGAGCAAATTGACCAGCCCGTCGGGTCCGACAAGGTGAGCTGCACCTACGACAATAAACGCGTCCTTGTCCGATTTTAAATAATTTTTAATTTCTGTAAGCCAATGGTTGTTGCGGTTAATAACGAGTGCCCGGTAGATATCCGGATATTCTTTAAAGCTTTGGTGTAAAAGTGTGCCCAATTTTTCAGATTGGCCTTGTTTCCATGCTTTAAGCAAAAGCTGAAAGTCTTTTTCCAATACTGCCAGATCGATCAGGGATTGCATTACCAGTTTATCCTGATCTTCCATCGACAGACTATCGAACAAAGCAATTTGATCCTGGACGGTTTCCAGGCCTTTAATTTTTTTTACTGTTTGAATGGCTTGTTGATAAAAGTGTATTTCAACACCATACTCGGGTGAAAAACCCAATGACTCGAGTTTTTGCATGGTAACAGAGAGTCCAGCAAACCAGGGCTCTACTTGCTGATAGGATTGGATCGGAATTCCCGCATTTTCTGCCGTTATTTTTAAAAGCGCATAGGTCTCTCTATGCAATCGCTCTGACAAGGGGGCTGCATCGGGCAGAAAAGCTTTTTCTTGCATGAGTTGACGGGTTGACGGCTTGGCCAGACTGTCAGGATGCACTTCGAGAATCAAAGTTTCAGATTTTGTAAATGCCTGATCGATGACCGGGTCAAGAGGGTAATCAGACTGTCTCAAAACATGTATTGACCCGAAGAGAAAGATTTGGCTATTGTTGTCTTTAATTTTATAGATAAATAAGGGATGGCTGTTGTTTTCGGGAGCGCATGCGAGTGTAAAAACAATGATTAGCAATATGGATAATATAATATTTGAGGAATATCTATGCATCTTTGCCGACTCCTTTGGACGCTTGTAATGATAAAAAGTGGATACTCGTATTAATGTGATATAATTTGCAAAAGCTCCAATGGATCTTTAATGATATAATTTGGGTTCAGTTCATGAAAAATTCTCTCATCGCCATATCCCCACAAAGCTGCACAAGTGTCGATACCGGCAGCTTTTCCAGAGACAAGATCATTGTCAGTATCACCTACAATGATTGCCTTGTTTTTCTCGACATGCATTGCATCAAGAACATACTCGATCATATCTGCAGCTGGCTTGGGTTTCTCAACCAACTCGGGACCAACCACCAGATCAAAATATGTTGTCATGGAAAGCGCATCCAGGATATGGAGACTGAATCGTAAGGACTTGTTGGAAGCAACTGCTTTTTTAACTCTTGTTAATTCTGACAACAAGGGCTCGATATTGGAAAATGGCCGGGTCAAAGTAACGGACTCGCGAAAATAGAGCGGTCTGAACAGTGCGAGAAATTCTTCAAATCTTTTTTCTGCCAATTTGCCAAGTGTAAGTTTGGCGAAATTATCGGGCCCGGGTCCAATAGCTGCTCTTGTTTGCTGCAAATCTATGGTGGGAAGAGACATTTTTTTTAATGTATCATTAACGCAACGATGTACATCAGGTGCTGTATCCAGCAGAGTCCCATCAAGATCAAAAATGATTAAATCGTAGGCCATTTTTCTTCCAGTCAAATGATATAATCCTATAAAATAGCAAAAGATAATGGGTTAAGCAAGGAAAAGTACAAGCCATAAAGTAAAGCCCTTTATTTTTTGATAATTTTTCATTACCTTTCAAGATGAGATTTAAAGTGATTCATGGATGATCAAATGCGACAACGCGATTTTATAGAACTGTCAGAAATGCTAGAGCCCCAACAGCATCCGGCGCTTTCGGAGACAAAGTGGTATGAGCGCTCTTTCGGACCAGACTATCTAAAGGTCTATCCACACCGGGATTATAGCGAAGCTATGCAACATGTACGCTTTGCCCTTGAAAAATCATCAATTAAAGCCCCGAGTCGGGTGCTCGATGTGGGCTGTGGATTTGGCAGACATAGCATGGCACTTTGCGAATCGGGATTCGATACTGTGGGTCTCGATCTCTCGATGACTCTATTAAAAAAAGCACGATTAGAGTCTGTGCAGAAGAGCTTGTCATCCCGGTGGGTGCGAGGTGATATGCGGACACTACCCTTTAACAATTCTTTTAATGCTGCCTTTAATTTTTTTACCAGCTTTGGGTATTTTGACGATGCGGAAAATGAACGCGTGTTGTTATCTATCTATTCGACATTAAAGCCCGGTGGATTGTTTTTCTTTGATTATATGAATATCGATTACGTACTCCCCAGACTTGTCAGACAGGATAAGATCGAGAGAGACAGCATACAGGTCTATCAACAACGTCGGTATAACCACGAAAAAAAGAGAATTGAAAAAAAGATCTCTTTAAAGGAAAATGGTGACTGGCGATACTATTTCGAATCTGTTCGGGCCTATTCGAGAAAAGAGATATCTCAGTTGTTCCAGAGAACGGGATTTAAATGTATCGCTACATTTGGGGATTATGACGGCCAACCTTTTTGTGCTACCTCGCCCCGGTTAATTTTTATCGGTAAAAAGGGGGATGAATTATGCTGATATTTTCCTCGGATGTGGTTCGGGACTATGTCCAATCCTCAGGAAACGCTATGCAGTTTTTTAGTGCCGATTTTAATGATCCCGGATCATACAAGTCGGTTGCCACCAGGGTCAAACGGAAACTGAATCCGGTTGTGAGAGATATTTTTGAGGATCAGCTTAGCCGTCTGCCAAACAGTCATGCATCCCGACGCTACCTCCAAGACCTTTCAAAGCCTCTTTGCACAATCGTCACCGGTCAACAGGCCGGTCTCTTTGGCGGACCTCTCTATACGATTTATAAGGCCTTGACGACGATTAAACTGGCAGAAAAATTGTCTGCCGAATGGCAGGAAACAGTTCTGCCCGTGTTTTTCATCGCCTCTGAGGATCATGATTATGATGAAGTGAGGTGCATGGGGTTAATAGATAATGAAAATCAATTCCAGTCCCTGTGTCTACCTGAGCTGCCGGATAACCGAAAACCTGTTGCAGATCACCATTTGCCAGAGGACATTAAAGAATTCTCTGCCCGGTTGAATGAAATGATTCCTGACACTGAATATAAGCAAAGGATTCTTGAAAAACTGGAAAGTACCTATCCTCCAGGCAAGGGTTTGTCTGAGGCTTTTAAGGATTGGCTGTTATTTTTGTTCTCTGATCTTGGACTTTTAGTTCTGGATGGAGCTGATGAGCGTCTAAAAGCTGTTTCCTCCCGGGTTCTCTTGACCGAGCTCGAAGATCGCACCAGTTTGACCGCCCTTTCAAATACAAATGATAAACTGGAATCCGCTGGCTATTCAATTCAATTGCCTTATCAAAACAACCGACCGGCTC
>CAYNUX010000354.1:0-4599 GCA_964400115.1 uncultured Cytophagia bacterium | reverse complement strand
AGGCAAAGAAACGCCCTTCCAGGAGCGACAGGCCTGGTCTCAATTCTGGCTTGTTGATCCGCTCGATGGTACCAAAGAGTTTATCAAGCGCAACGGCGAGTTTACGGTCAACATCGCCCTGATTCAGAACGGGCAGCCTGTGTTTGGTATTATCTATGCGCCAGCATGGGATACTCTTTATTATGGAGAGCAGGAGGTCGGCGCTTTCAAGGGAACACCTGGCGAAAACCCTGTTGCCATCGAGGTCGATGCCCGGTTATCTGATCTGGTAGCGGTTAAAAGCCGTTCGCATGCCAGCCCCGAGGAGGAAGCGTTTTTTGAACCTCTGGATATATCTGATGTGATCAGTGTGGGCAGCTCATTGAAATTCTGTATGGTGGCCGAAGGCAAAGCCCAGGTTTATTACCGTCACGGTCCCACCTGGGAGTGGGATACAGCCGCCGGTCATGCCATTGTCCATGCTGCCGGGGGTCTGGTGGCTATTCCCGGCGGTCAGCCGTTGCAGTACAATAAAGAGGTGATCAAGAACGGTTCTTTTTATGTGATGAGCAAGGATGTACTGCAAGCCTGAGGGGCAAACCTTTCGGTTGGAGAAGCCTCCCGGAGGCCAGCATTGGGATTTTTTTTTTAGGTATCGGGTTTGGTTGTTTTTTAGTTTTGAACCTCCGGGAGGCTCGAGCACCGGTAGGTGCACATTTATTTCAAACAAAAATTTAAACAGTTCAACAAGCTGGGAGGGGTAACCCGTGGATTTGAAACAAAAAATCGAACAGAAAAAGGCAGTGGTCGGAGTGGTCGGACTGGGGTATGTGGGCTTGCCCCTGTTGATCGAATTCGCCAATGAAGGGGTCAAAACCATCGGATTTGACATCGATCAAACCAAAGTGGATAATCTGAGCAAGGGGAAAAGCTATATCAAACACATTGCTTCCAGCCGTATCGAGGAGATCCGTACCAAAAACCAGGCGGAATTTACCAGTGACTTTGCCCGCACCGCTGATGCTGATGTACTCTTGCTGGCGTTGCCCACGCCTCTGGATGAACATCGCGAGCCGGATCTTTCTTATATTATCAATACCGGACATACTCTGAAAAATTATCTGCGACTCGGTCAGCTCGTGGTTCTGGAGAGCAGCACCTGGCCGGGAACCACCAGTGAGGTTCTGGCGCCGACGTTGGAAGAATCGGGTTTGGAGGAGGGAAAAGACTTTTTTGTGGCATTTTCGCCGGAACGCGAAGATCCCAACAATCCCAAATATACGATTCGCAATATCCCCAAGGTCGTGGGTGCAGATGATGTCTTTGCCCGTGAATGCGCTGTGGCACTCTATTCGATCATTACCACTCCTGTGGCCGTATCCAGCACCCGGGTCGCAGAGTCGGCAAAATTGCTGGAGAATATTTTTCGCTCTGTCAATATCGCCCTGGTCAATGAGATGAAAGTGATTCTCGATCGTATGGGGATCGATGTCTGGGAAGTCATCGAGGCAGCCTCGACCAAACCGTTCGGGTATATGCCGTTTTATCCGGGACCGGGTTTGGGAGGCCACTGCATTCCTATCGATCCGTTTTATCTGACCTGGAAAGCACGGGAATTTGAAATGCCTACCCGCTTTATCGAACTCGCCGGCGAAGTCAATACCAATATGCCGTACTGGGTGGTGACCAAGACTATGGACGTGCTCAATAGCCATCAAAAAGCTGTCAACGGCTCCAGGATTCTCATTCTGGGTGTGGCCTATAAAAAAGATATCGATGACATGCGTGAGACCCCTGCACTCCGACTCATCGAGATCTTGCGCGAAAAAGGGGCGCATCTGGATTATTACGATCCCTTTATTGCCAAATTGCCGGCCACTCGTAAATATCAATATGACATGAGCAGCATCGAGCTCTCAGCAGAAACGATCAAGATGTATGATGCGATCATTGTCGTCACGGATCACACAGACGTGGATTACAAGCTGATCCAGGATCATGCTCAGGTCATTATCGATACACGCAATGTGTATGGCGGCAACGGCCATAATGTCATCAAGGCCTGATCCCTGTCAGATGCGGTAACGCAGGGCTCGAGAAAAAAGATGGAACCGCAGAAAAGAGATGAATGCACAGACTGGAATGCAAGTGCCAGAGCCCAGGAAATGGTTTTTTTCTTATTTTTCTCCGAGTTCTCTGCGTGCTCTGCGTTGAGTTTTTAGCTTTAAATTCAAATGTCACTCACGGGATATTTTTATGTCATCAAAAAATTTCGCTCTTTTGGGAGCTGCCGGATATATTGCTCCGCGCCATATGCAGGCGATCAAGGATACCGGCAACCAGCTCATCGCAGCTATGGATCCGCATGATTCTGTGGGGATCCTGGATCGCTATTTTTATGACGTCGACTTTTTTACCGAATTCGAGCGATTCGACCGGCATGTAGAGAAACTGCGACGGTTGGGTGCGGATAAAGCTGTGCATTATATCTCGATCTGCTCACCCAATTATTTGCACGATGCGCATACCCGGCTGGCGTTGCGCATCGACGCCGATGCCATATGTGAAAAACCCCTGGTTTTGAATCCATGGAACCTGGAGGCCCTGGCTGAATTGGAACGTGAAACCGGACGACGGATATATACGGTTTTACAGTTGCGGACGCATCCCAGCATCGTGGAGCTTCGAGAAAAAATTCAACACGACAAGAGCGATACTATTTATGATATTGATCTGGCTTATATTACCTCCAGGGGCAAGTGGTATCACTTTTCCTGGAAAGGAGACCAGGCAAAGTCGGGGGGCATTCCCACCAATATCGGTATTCATTTTTTCGACATGTTGATATGGATCTTTGGCAAGCCCTCTGGTGTCGTTGTCGAATATTCCGATTATACCAAGATAAAAGGTACCCTGGAGCTCGAACGGGCCAGGGTGAACTGGTTTCTCTCCATCGATGGCAATGATCTGCCAGTGCATGTCCAGGAAAAGGGTCAGCCTACCTATCGATCCATCAAGATGAACGGTCAGGAGATCGAGTTTTCCACCGGATTCACAGATCTTCATACCATCGTCTATAAGGATATTCTTACCGGTAAAGGGTATGGAATCGAGGATGCCTATCCCTCGATATTGCTGGTTCATAATATTCGAAAAAGCAAAGCCGAGCGTCAGAAATTTCATCCATGGCATGCGTTTGTTCAAAAATGAGTGCCTGAACATGATTCGATTTTAATTGGCCTCTTGTCGTAAAATACAGTGCATTGAACGATTATTCTTGACATTGTCCCCTGTTTTTATTATCTTTAATTCGAGAGGGATTTGGGAATCTTTACTCTATGATTCCCTTTGAAAGGCAACTGAGGCCAACCGCAAGGGCGAAAATTTCGGCAACGGGAATTATGGAGCTCATTCCAAAAGTATGGGAGGCTCCTGTGATGAAACATATAGTTACGATTGTCTGTTGTCTGCTATTAGGGTCGACGGCCAATGGCATGGTCGACACACGTCTTGTCGAGATCTCTAACACCTATAATAGTCCCATCCCGGGACGCGGCACGATCGTGCTGCAACTCGAAGCCATGGCCAGTGACGGCGATGGCCCTGTCTCTTTTTTCCGCGATGCTATCCAACTCGAAGGCACGATTTTTAATCAAATTTATGATGTCTGGTTTACGGATCGGTTTTTTGATTTTGGCAATTATGATCAAACCGAAGAATTCCTCCTGGATCGCCGTCTGGTTTTCCAATATGAATTGCTGGTTCCATGGGAGGATTATATATCCAAGGCGATACCTGCAAATCTCTGGACCTCTATGGTTACCATCGTGATCGTATATGATATGAGTGGTGCAAGTGCAGATTTTACAAGACCTTTAGAACCGGAATTCGTGGTGCAGGATATTTTCGGCAACAATATCTCGGGCACACAAACCAATGAATTGCTGGATATTCCTTTGCCGGTGGAAATGTCTTCTTTTTCAGCGCTTTATGATCCGATCAAACGCAATGACGGTGTCTTTGTAAGATGGATAACAGAATCAGAAACAGAAAATTATGCCTTTGTACTCTATCGCGCTACCGCCCCCGGTACATCCCAGGAATCTGTCGCCCGAGTGCAGGGACATGGGTCTTCCGAAGGCCGGCATGTCTATACCGTGTTTGACGATCGTGCGGAGTTTAGTAAAACTCCAAACCTGATCTACTTTTTGGAACAGATCGATATGAATGGCAAGACCCGGTCATATGGTCCGATAGATGTAAAGTCCGTTTCGGTGCCCTCACAATTACGATTGGCAAAGAATTATCCCAATCCTTTTAATCCCGGCACCACCATCGAATTCGACCTGCCGGAGAGCTCACCGGTGATGGTCAGCATTTATGATATCACCGGAAAAAAGATCGCCACACTGGTCAACAACACTCTGTCTGCTGGTACGCACCAAACCCATTGGAGCGGCCGTAACGACGAGGGTGCCGCTGTCGGTTCCGGAATGTATTTCTATCGCCTCCAGGCTCTGGGGCAAAGCCGGGTGGGAAAGATGAATTTGATTCGGTGATCGCGATGGGGGTGTCGTCTGGTTTTCCTGGGGCTGTCGCCCCAGGTTATTCTGTTCAACC
>CAYNUX010000353.1:0-4620 GCA_964400115.1 uncultured Cytophagia bacterium | reverse complement strand
ACTTTGGGACGAAAACGATCCATGGCTTCATCGATTCGTTCATCGATCCATTTTTTCATCTCCTCCGAGCGGTGTTCTGCCTTATTCATCAATTCATTGACCACCTTGCGTGCCTCTGTTCGAGTCATTTCACCGCGCTTGCTCAGATCATCGACCATCTCTTCCACTTTATCTTTGGTCATGCCCAGAATGCCCAGGCCTACCATGACGCCTTTTTGAAATAAAGATTCCATAATTCCTCCTTGAGGATTTAGTCAAAATTTTCGACCTTTTCCAGCATGCCATCCCGATAACGAAACAGATTCACCGACTGGTTGACTCTGTTTTTTCGAGCAAAGGAAATCGAACCGCCCAGCACAGGGTAATCTCTGACATTATTTAAATAGTTAACGAAATCGTCAGACTCGCTATTTCCCGTATCAATGGCTGATATGAGCAAATTAAAAATGTTGTATCCGAATATCGCAAGCTGACCGGGTGTGGCACTGGTATATAACCTGAAATCATTGCGGAAGCGAATATATTCCGGATCAGACTCTTGCACATAATTACCGGTGACAAAGAGTGCATTGTTGATATAGCGTCGCTGCGAGTTTAAAATTTCCTCATCCAGCCAGTTACTTCCCCCCAGGGGCACAGCATTGATATTGTGTAGTGCCATTTGTGGGGCAATGACATTCAGATCTTCGGCATAGATGGGAAGAAAGATTCCGTCGATGCTATTGATCGGAATGTCTGTGGTTATGATCAGGCCGGTGCTTTCTTCACTCTCTTCAATGGTTTTCTGATCAAGAGCCATCCAGAGTGAATCCATGCGTTCTGGTGTAACAGCCAGACCCTTTTCTTCCAGACTGTCGCGCAGCGCCAGGCGAAGACCGGCCTCCCGTATGTCATAGAGCTGTCGGGAAAAGTCTTCTGTATCCGGATAATACCATTGCTGAGATATGATTTTACCCCCCAGACGGTCAATGGTCGATGTAAATGCATCCGTGAGTGCCTGACCATAGTCATCCGCCGGTGCGAGGGTGGCAAAGGTCTTCATCTCCAGTGTTTGAATAGTATATCGGGCCAGATTTTTGCCTCGAATTTCCAGATTGCTATTGGCCTGAAACACTTTTTCTCCGATATTGGCCAGCCCGATATCTGTGGCAAGCGGCACGAGCAGGGGAATACCCTTCTCTGCCAGCACACCGGCCAGTGTTGCCGAAAGAGAACCGGTCAGTTCTCCTATAACCAGAGATACAGTCTCTGGCGAGAAACTCTGAGAATTGATCGCTGCATCGACATTTCGCCCGCGGGAGTCTTTGACAATGAGGTCTATCTCTGGCACAGCTTTTTGACGTAAATGTTTGGCAAAAGCCACCCCACGCAAAAAGTCACTCGCTTCTTCTTCAAAATACCCGCTCATCGGAAGACTGATGCCCAATCGCACAGGATAGGCAAGAGAATCAGGAGGAAGGCTTTGCAACCTTTGCGCCGCCCGGGTGACGAGTTCACCGGGATCGGATTCCAGCAGTGCTTCGACCCGTTTATGTCCCTGATCCAGGTTACCCCGGCCGTAATAGGCTCGTGCGATCCACAACTGCAGCAAGTCTCTTGCTTGTGATGAGAGGTTCCGTTCAAGCAAGGGTTCCAGTTGACCCGGATCGATTCGCAGTGCCAAAATCTCATTGGCAAATGCCTGGCTGGCCCGAAAGAGGTGTTGATTAGCCGATTTGTCTACAACCATGAGCAAATGTTCTATCGTCTGTGCATACTCTCCGCGTTCATAGGCTAGACGGGCAAGAAGAAATTTTACATATCCGACATATTTGCTCTCGGGGAATTGATCCTCCAATGTGCGCGCATAGTGTTCGGCATCGATGTTTTGGTCCAGATGAAATAGTGTCTTGGCAAGCATGAAAGTGCTGGCAGTGATTACCGGGTTTTCCTTTCCCATGGCCACCAATTGGTACAGATTGATCTTGGCTTGTTCGTATTGGCCATTGCGATAGAGAATAAGGCTTTGGTCAAACAGCGATTGCGGAGCAGGCTGTTGCGCCAATAGTTTATTGCCGAGAAAAACCGACCCAAGAAACAATCCTGTAATGATGCAGCGACGGATTCCAAAATGGTTTTGCAAGTTAGTCCTCCCTACATACAAATCATTCAACAGTCACACTTTTCGCCAGATTTCGTGGCTGGTCTACATTACAGCCACGAAAAACAGCGATATAATAGGCCAGCAATTGAAGCGGGATAATCGTGACCAATGGATTAAGCATTTCCAGCGTTTCAGGCACATAAATTACCTTGTGAACGCGATCGGCGATTTCTTTATCTCCCTCTGTGGCAATGGCAATGACTTTTCCTTTCCGTGCTCTGACTTCCTGAATATTGGATAGAATCTTTTCATAGACAGAATCCTGGGTGGCAATGACAATGACCGGCATGTTTTCATCAATCAATGCGATTGGGCCATGTTTCATCTCTGCGGCCGGGTAGCCTTCTGCATGAATATATGAAATTTCCTTGAGTTTCAAAGCCCCTTCGAGTGCTACAGGAAAATTATAACCACGACCGAGATATAAAAAATTTCTAACATTAGCCAATTCCTGTGCCGTTTTGCATATATTCTTCAAACAAATGGACCAGAATTTCCGAGTCTGTTTCGCTTTTAAAGGTGTGGCCTTTTGTCAAAAGCTCTTTGCGCAGACTGGAATAGTTTTCAATAATACCATTGTGCACGATAGCAAGCCTGCCATGACCATCGAGATGCGGGTGGGCATTGTTTTCAGTCGGTTCACCATGTGTTGCCCAGCGTGTGTGTCCGATGCCACAATTTCCATCCATGGGGCTATTGACCAGCTTTGCTTCCAGTACGGCAATCTTGCCGACGCTCTTTTGAACGAAAAGCCGGTTTTCCTGGCAAACAACAATCCCGGCAGAATCATATCCACGATATTCCAGTCTCTTTAACCCGTTAACCAAAAACGAAACCGAGTTTTGTTTTCCGATATATCCGACAATTCCGCACATAGGGGTTCCTCCGGGTTATTCCCATTCGATGGTGCTGGGTGGCTTTGAACTGATATCATAGACGACTCGGTTGACTCCCTTGACTTCATTGATAATTCGGTTGGATATGTGAGCCAGCACAGAATGGGGAATATCGGCCCAGTCGGCTGTCATACCGTCCAGACTGGTGACGGCGCGCAACGCAATGGCATTGTCATAGGTACGCTCATCTCCCATCACACCAACACTTTTAACCGGAAGCAAAACAGCAAATGCTTGCCAGATCTGGTCGTACAGATCATTTCGGATCAGTTCCTCGATAAAGATGTGATCAGCGGGCTGCAGAATCTCGATTCGTTCTCGTGTAATCTCTCCGAGAATACGAACTGCCAGGCCTGGACCGGGAAACGGATGACGTTTCAGGATAACATCCGAAAGATTTAATTCACGACCTACCCGCCGGACTTCATCCTTGAATAGTTCTCTCAGAGGCTCGATCAGGGATAGGCCCATTTTTTCTGGCAGACCGCCCACATTATGGTGTGATTTTATCGTGGCTGAAGGCCCTTTGATGCTTACACTTTCGATGACATCCGGATATAGCGTACCCTGCACGAGATATTTTGTGTCATTTAACTGTTTGGCCTCTTTTTCAAACACCCGGATAAATTCGTTGCCGATAATCTTTCGCTTTTGCTCCGGATCATAGACCCCTTCAAGAGCGCTCAGAAATTGATCAGAGGCATCCACAGACTCGAAGCGAAACGGAGCGTTTTTAAAATACTCGGATACTTGATCGGATTCCTGATGTCGTAAAAGCCCGGTATCAACAAAAATACATGTCAATCGATCTCCGATGGCCTTGCCAACGAGATAGGCGGCCACAGTCGAGTCAACACCACCGCTCAGGGCACAGATGGCGTGCTGGTCGCCCAATTTTTCCTGAATGGATTGCACGGACGCTTCTACAAAAGAGCTGGCGTTCCAGTTCCCTTCGCACCTGCAGATACGATAGACAAAGTTTGACAATATCTCTTTGCCCTGTACCGTATGGACGACTTCGGGATGAAATTGAATTCCGAATATTCGTTCTCGTGCATGCCTTATGGCGGCTATGGGGGCGTTATCTGTATTGGCAATCACCTGAAAGCCTTCAGGCAATCTGGTCAGATGGTCTCCATGGCTCATCCACACCTGGGTTCTTTGATCGATACGATAAAACAGGTCGCTCTGATCCAGGATGTCGAGCGCAGCTCGACCATATTCCCGCCTCGGTGCAGGATCAACCTGACCGTTTTTCATATGCGCGATGACCTGCAGACCATAACAAGTCCCCAATACGGGTATATCGAGTTGAAAAATGGCCGGATTTGGCAGGGGGGCGCTAGGGCCATAAACCGAAGACGGTCCGCCGGACAGGATGATGCCTTTTTTACGCCGGGCTTTGATCTCATCGATGGATATATCGAATGGTTTGATCTCGGAATAAACTCCCAATTCCCGAATTCGTCGGGCAATGAGCTGGGTATATTGTGACCCAAAATCTAGAATTAAAATGCTTTCATGATGTTCCATTGCTGTCCTGAAACGTTAGATCGAGTTTCTCTAGTTTATCAAGATAAG
>CAYNUX010000352.1:0-4629 GCA_964400115.1 uncultured Cytophagia bacterium | reverse complement strand
GACAGAAGCCTCATCAAAAGAGTATGCATTGGAAGGAAAACGAAAATAGTCCAGATGCAACCCGTCTATGTCATAGTTTGTATATATTTCACTGAATAAACCCAGCAGATGATCTCTGACCTGTGGATGAGTCGGGGAGAGCCAAACATAGTGATCGTTAAGGGGTTGACGTTGATTATAGCGATCGACTATAAACCATTCGGGATGTAAAAGATAAAGCTGACCGCCATGATCGGGAATATCACTGCCTTGCCAACCCGGGTAAACATTCACCCAGGCGTGAATTTGGACTTTATTCAGATGGCCATAGTCTACTGCGAGCTGAAGAGGATCCCAACCGGGATAAGTATAATTGAATTTTTTAGACCATATTTCCCGTTCCGAAGGATAGAGAACCGTACCATTTCCGCGTATCTGAAAAAAAATCATGTTAACGCCGACAGATACGGCATTATCGATGATTTTTTTTACATCATCTGGAGTCTGATAGTCCCATCGCGTCACCCACATGGCTCGAGTCTCGGCATGTGCCGGCAAGATAAAGACCAGAAAAAGAAAAACGACAAAGCATATACGGTTCATAGATCCCAACTCTATTCCATCCTCATTGGGCAATGTAGCAAGTCCACAGCACAGTATCAAGATTTTTATAAAGAATTATGAATTTTAAATGAAACTTATCGATTCGTCACATTATATAAGACCTTGACAATTTGTCATATCTGATGTATATTTGATGTCACTAAAACTTGCTGAGAACATGTCGAAATTTAATCTTGTTTCACAATATCAACCCCAGGGGGATCAACAACAAGCGATAAATGAATTGGTTGAAGGTCTGCAAAGAGGCCAGCAATTTCAGACCTTGCTGGGAGTCACAGGAAGTGGTAAGACATTTAGCGTGGCCAATGTCATCGCTCAATATGCCAAGCCCGCCCTGGTCATATCGCATAATAAAACTCTTGCTGCACAATTGTACGGAGAGCTCAAAGGGTTTTTTCCGCAGAACGCAGTCGAATATTTTATCAGCTATTACGATTATTATCAGCCAGAAGCCTATGTTCCTTCGACCGATACCTATATAGAAAAAGATACTTCAATCAATGACGAGATCGATCGGTTGCGTTTGAAAGCCACGAGTTCCTTGTTGTCTCGTGAGGATGTCATTATTGTCGCTTCGGTGTCGTGCATCTATGGATTGGGGAGACCGGAAGATTGGCAAGAGCTGCTCTTTTTTCTATACAAAGGCCAAGAAATCGATCGTAATCAAATTTTACAGAATCTGGTTAAAATTCACTACGAACGCAACGATATCGCCTTTGAGAGAGGAACCTTTCGTGTCAGAGGCGATGTCGTTGAAGTCATCCCTGCCTATGAAAAAGAGGCGGTGCGTATTGAAATGTTTGGTGATGAAATCGAACGTATTTCAATAGTCGATACTTTAACCGGTGACATTCTCAATGAACTGGATCGTATCGGTATTTATCCTGCAAAGCATTTCGTTACCCCGCATCGGCAATTGCAAATTGCGATCAAGGAAATTCGCAAGGATCTGGAAAAACAATTGACACGGTTTCGAAATGAGAACAAGCTTTTGGAAGCACAAAGACTGGAAAGCCGGACTCTATATGATCTGGAAATGATGGAAGAACTGGGATACTGCTCAGGTATTGAAAATTATTCGCGTTACCTTTCCGATCGCAAACCAGGAGAGCGGCCCTACACGCTTATCGACTATTTTCCGGATGACTTTATTATTATTATCGATGAATCCCATGTAACATTACCGCAGCTGCGAGGGATGTACTTTGGTGACCGTTCTCGCAAAGAGACCCTGGTAGAACATGGCTTCCGGTTGCCTGCAGCGCTGGATAACCGTCCGTTGAATTTTCAAGAATTTTTAGCCAGTGTACCCAAAGCGATCTTTGTCTCGGCGACGCCGGGTGACTGGGAAATCGAGCAAAGTGACGGGATTATTGTCGAACAGATTATCCGGCCGACCGGGCTGATAGATCCTGAAATCGTGGTCAAACCCACTACGGGTCAGATCGATGATCTGATCGATGAAATACGAATCCGTGTGGATAAAAATGAACGCGTTCTGGTCACTACCCTTACCAAGCGTATGGCCGAAGATCTGACCGATTATCTGAATGCCGCAGGTATCAGGGTTCAGTATTTGCATTCAGAGATCAATGCCCTCGATCGGGTGGGGATTTTGCGAGGCCTGAGATTGGCAGAATTTGATGTTCTTGTTGGCATCAACTTGCTCAGGGAAGGTCTTGACCTGCCCGAGGTGTCACTGGTAGCTATCCTGGATGCAGACAAGGAAGGATTCTTGCGGTCTGTACGTTCTCTGATACAGACGTCAGGACGTGCAGCCCGCAATGTGGGGGGAAGAGTAATATTCTATGCGGACAAGATTACCGATTCTATGCAATTTGCACTCGATGAAACTCATCGAAGACGAATCATTCAAAAAGAATACAACCAAATGCATCACATTATCCCCAAAACCGTTTATAAATCAAACGAGGACGTCCTGGGGACAACAAGAGTCGCAGATGCAAAGATCATCTATGAGACTCCCAAAGGTGAGGTTCAGGAAGAGGATTTGCATAAAATATGGAAATCTCTGGACAGCAATGGCAAAGAGGAAATGCTTAAAAAGCTTGAAGAACAAATGTTCAATTATGCATCAGAATTGGAATTCGAGCAAGCAGCACGACTGCGAGACCAACTCGACGAGTTACAAGCTGGTAAACGCCAATCAGCTCCCCTGAAAAAGAACAAAATTCGTCAATACCGCCGTCATGGCAAAGATATCTAAGGTGCAGGAGAAGTGAATATGAACGTTTTGATTGTTGGTAGCGGAGGTCGAGAGCATGCCCTGGTCAAGATGTTGAAAAAAAGTGTACATGTGTCAAAGATTTTTTGTGTTCCGGGCAACGCGGGTATCGCACAAGATGCAGTCTGTGACTCGATCAGCGTGGAGAATATCCGCGAATTGATCGCTTTTGCCCGAAAAAATAAAATCGATTTTACTGTTGTTGGTCCTGAAGTGCCGCTCGTTATGGGCATTGTCGATGAATTCGAAAGCAATGGCATGCCCATATTTGGTCCCCGTAAACAAGCTGCAGAGCTCGAAGGGAGTAAAGCATTTGCCAAGTATATCATGCGTGAATATGATATTCCGACGGCTGACTTTGAGATCTTTACCGACTATGAAAAAGCCCGCAGATTTGTTACCAGCCAGGGCGGGCCTCTGGTGGTCAAAGCCGATGGATTGGCTGCCGGAAAAGGAGCTTTGGTTTGTGACACGATGGATCAAGCGCTCGAAGCGGTCAAGATGATCCTGCATGATGCTGTATTTGGGCAGGCAGGGCGAAAACTCCTTATAGAAGAAAAGCTGGTGGGACAAGAAGTCTCGATGCTGGGTATCTCTGATGGAGAGAATTTGGTCTATCTCTCTCCTTCACAGGATCACAAACGAATATTTGACCGGGATCGCGGGCCCAATACGGGCGGGATGGGGGCCTATGCCCCTGCACCACAACTGGATGAGGATCTGATGAATGAGATTCGCTATTCCATCATGGAACGAACAATCAAAGGAATGGCTCTGGAAGGACGCCCTTTTAAAGGGGTTTTATATGCCGGCCTCATGCTCACCGAGGCCGGTCCCAAAGTTTTGGAATACAATTGTCGATTCGGTGATCCTGAAACCCAGGCTGTATTGCCTCTTGTTGAATCGGATCTTATCGAGGTCATGATGACGGCCAGGGATGGGCAATTGGATGAGTATGAGTTTAACAATTCATCCAAAAGTGCGGTATGCGTGGTCCTTGCCTCCGGAGGATACCCGGGAGATTATGAAAAAGGCAAGCCTGTTTTAGGCTTGAATCAAATGTTTGGGGACGACGTGATGATTTTTCATGCCGGAACGAAAAAACAAGGGAATGAAATTGTTACTGCGGGGGGCAGAGTATTGGGGATTACGGCTGTTGCCAATGAATTAAAACAAGCGATCAGCCGGGTCTATGAGGCTGTGGGAAAAATCACTTTTGACGGAGCCTATTACCGTAAAGATATCGCGGCCAAAGCCCTTAAAATCCTGAATGGTTAGGAGTTAGTGATGAAGATTTTGGTTACAGGTGGAGCCGGATTTATCGGCTCACATATTGTGGATGCCTATATCAAAGCCGGGCACCACGTCTCTTTAATAGACAATTTTTCCACCGGCCGACGGGAAAATGTCCATCCTCAAGCAACTCTTTATGAAATGAATATCAAAGATCCCGGTATCAAAGCTATTTTTGCCAGAGAACGATTTGATATCGTCAATATGCAGGCCGCCCAGATGGATGTACGGCTATCCGTCAAGGACCCCCTTTTCGATGCAGAAAACAATATTCTGGGGTTGATCAATCTTTTACAAAACTGTGCCGAGCATAATGTCCGCAAGGTCATTTTTGCATCCTCTGGGGGAGCGATATATGGTGAACAAGAACACTTTCCGGCTCCGGAAACCCATCCATTACAGCCTTATAGCCCCTATGGCATAACAAAATTGACCGGAGAAAAGTATCTCTTTTTACAAACTCTCGTACAGCCTCGATTATGTGGCAT
>CAYNUX010000351.1:0-4660 GCA_964400115.1 uncultured Cytophagia bacterium | reverse complement strand
GGCCCAGGGAATCAAATTTTATATCTAGTCTAAACAGCATTATCCACGAAAGACACAAAGAACACAAAATTTGAATTCAGGTCATCAATATAATGAGTTTAAGGCATTATATCGTTGTGGTCCTGGTTTACTTTGCGTCTGCTCGACTCCTTTATATTTATTGTGATTTGGCCTCTATTTGAAAAAGGCAGTGCAGGTTGGGTTTGCACTGCCTTTTTTTTGATGCTGGATACTGGATGCTGGGTACTGAATGCAGAACCTGAGTTTTACCCGATGCAGGGGGGACTGCATAATGGATATAAAGGCTTTTGGCTGGTTAAGCGCATTAATTTTCCAAATCAGGGAGGGTGACCCAGGCGCGTTTTTGCCAGCTTTCCAACCCTTTTTCCGCCAGTTGGACGCCTTTGGCACCTTCCAGGAGGGTCCATCTAAACGGTTCGTCCTTGACCACATGGCGCAGAAACAGTTCCCACTGGACTTTAAAGGCATTGTCATATTCTTCCTGGTCAGGCATTTTCAGCCAGCCGTCAAAGAATTTGATAGGCTGTTCGATATCCGGGTTCCAGACCGGACGCGGTGTATTGCCATAGTGCTGGGTCCAGCAATCGCGCAGTCCTGCCACTGCCGATCCTTTAGTGCCATCCACCTGAATCGTGAGCAGGTCATCTCGCCGCACGCGTACGCACCAGGAGGAATTGAAATGCGCCACGACACCGCCCTCGAGTTCAAAGGTGGCATAGGCAGCATCGTCAGCCGTGGCTTTATAGGGTTTGCCGCCCTCATCGATGCGTTGAGGAATATGGGTGGCGCCGAGACAGGAGACGGCCTTTACGTTACCGAAAAGATTGTCCAGCACATAGCGCCAATGACAGAGCATATCCACGATAATGCCGCCGTCATCCTCTTTGCGATAATTCCAGGAAGGACGCTGAGCCGGAATCGAGTGGCCTTCAAACACCCAATAGCCGAATTCGCCCCGCACGGCAAAGATACGACCGAAAAAGTCGTTTTCCATGAGCCGGCGCAGCTTTAAGAGTCCGGGCAGCCACAGTTTATCCTGGACCACGCCGTTTTTCACACCAGCATCCTTGCATATTTTATACAGTTCATAAGCTGTTGCCGTGTCGGTGGCAATGGGTTTTTCGCAATAGATGTGCTTGCCGGCCTTGACCGCTTGTTTTACAGCCTCGGCACGCCTTCCAGTGGTCTGGGCATCGAAATAGATGCTATTGTGAGGATCGGTCAACACCTCATCCAGGTCGGTGCTGGTTTTGCTGATACCGGACAGCTCGGTCAGGGCTTTTAATTTGTTGGGATTGCGGCCTATAAGCACCGGATCGGGCATGATCACCTCATCGGCACCGAGTTTGATGCCTCCCTGTTCCCGGATGGCCACGATGGAGCGCATGAGATGCTGGTTGGTACCCATGCGGCCCGTCACGCCATTCATAATGATTCCGATTTCATGTGTTTTCATGTGACTCCTCAAAATGGATGGTTCGATTGCAAAATCATAAAGTAATCAGATTTGCGGAAAATTGCCAGGGAATTCTGAAAAGAGAATTGAGAAGTGAGAATTTAGAATTGAGGGAATAGATTGTTATAATGAATCGGGTTGTCATCCTGGGAGGATCTATTTTGGACCTTTTTGGGGCCGAAAAAAGAACCGGACGACCACAGAAAGACAGAACCGGAGAAGCCCTGGAGCGCCATGTTAGACCTGGTCTTTTGGTGTCGGATGCACGCCTTCGTCGCTGATGCCCTGGACGTAATAATCCGGATCGTTGAGGAAATTCAAAAAGATGACAATAAAGGCCATAGAGGCTTCGATCATGAGGGGCCAGTCGTGATAGAGATCATTGAGAGCGGATTTGTCCGGGCTGTCAAATTTGGACATAAACAGACCATCCAGGGGATGATTTCCTCTCGAGGATGTCACGGCATCGATGCCGCCTTTTTGCACATAAGCCATGGTCTCCAGCATGAGTTCACGCAGTCTGTCCACGGCATCTTCATGCTGTTCAAAAAGATGTAGTGCAATTCGTTGTGATTCTCTGATGCTGGCCTTGACCAATCCTTTGAACAACCGTTGCGTCACGCGATCGCCCCTGGCGCATTTTTTCTTGCGCACCATGGAAATGAGCACGATATTTTTGAATAGCTGGTACAACCGCTGTGCGCCATGTAATGATGACGCCTGGGGGCGATGATTATGCGGATGAAATCCTTTATACGTGGTGATGAACATGAGTTGAAAAATGTGTTCAAAAAAGTCAATCCCTTGCAGGGGATCTTCGAGATCGATGCGCATATCCAGCGTATTATCCAGACGATCGGCCAGTTTGATGCGCACGACCTGAGGTGTTTTTGCCGACTGATTCAAAAGCCGGCCAATATAATGATAATAAGATTCTGTGGGGCCTTTTGTTAACCAATGTAACCGTTCCATGAGATACCACTGATCGATTTCCGGCAATAATTTGATAACCTCGGAAAAGTCGGGATTGAGTTCGAACCAGTTATCCGATTCAAATGCCTCGGGATGGATATCTTCAAAGGTGTCATGCAGCAAGCTGGTGATGAGATCCAGTAATTCCACTTTTTCCGATGCTCGGGTGAGCAGAGCCGTGGCTCGAATGGGGTGCAGTACCGAGAGAGGGCCTAACCGCCGGGTGCGATCACCATAAGCTTTGGCGAGGTAGGTAAACACCTGCTGCACGATCGCGCGATCCTGCTCATAGAGTTGGTTTTTGGCCAGTGTAATGTGCATAATATTAGGCCAGTTAATGGGCTGTGCGCTCAATTGATAATGGAGCACCGCAGAGAGCCGTAAAAATTCATCCAGTTCATAGACTTGCATGGTTTCACCTCAATTCGGGGCAGAATAATCTTGTCCGGAACAGTTAAATTATTTTTGTAACGGTGCGTCGAGTGATGCGACACGTATATTTTTCAACGCCGCAATGGTTTGCCAGCTGGTCAAACCAAATGGTGTGGATAGTCCCATCAGTGAGCGTATCGAAAACCTGTGCTGTTGTGTCGCGACTGTGATGACCGCTTGACCATCGATGAATGCCTTGATCGTGTCCCGTTGTACGACGAGTTCAAGTTGATACCATCGATTTCGTTCGAATTTGATCAGCCGGCTCGTGTGGTTCTCCGACGCGTTTTCGCCATCTATATCGGAAAACCCCACGACCATTCCTCCCCAGCCGCCAACGATCCAGGTGCAATCGCTCGAGTCGACCGGAAAGGTCATACCGCAGAAAAAATCAATGCCCTGTTCGCGCATGGCTTCCAGGGTGACGCGATAATTCATGCGCGGAAAATCCCCTTGCCATGTAATGCCTGTCAGGCCATCGCCCATGCCCAAATGCACGGCCTCATTTTCGATCCATACCGGTCCTTGTGGACCGAAATTGGGGATTGTCCAGCCTTCCAGGGATGATCCATCAAAGAGCAGACCGGGTTGCAGTTTTGAGGGCGGTTCTTTTTGACAGCATAAAAAGCCGCAAGCTATCAGAACACTAAAAAAACAGAACAAGCTCTTTATCATTCAAATATTGCCCGACCATTGGTAGTTTTAGAGTTCGTTTTATTCAACGCAGAGCTTTCAAGAACGCAGAGTTTCGCAGAGCGAGTGTTAAAATCGAAACTTGACAGTCATTCCCGAAACCATCCCGCCATGAATCTCTTGCTGGTCTTTTTCAGGTGGTTAATAATTACCTTTGTCAAAACAGCAATGTTGAAATACCATACAAGAGAATTATCTCACCCGGTTGTCTGTTCCGAGTAGTTTATTGAGCGCATGGTTGACCACGCGCACGACATATTTGTTTTCTTTATCCTGCAATGCATTTTGCATTTCGGGAATGGTGGGGCGTGCGATCTCACCCAACCGGTCCAGTTCATGCGCTGTTTTGAGTCTGATCCATTCATTCGGGCTGGACAATTCAGTGGCCAGAACAGGCAATGCTGCATTTTCCTTGCCGTGTTCGGCCAAAATGCCTGCTGCAACCACCCGAACGATCGCTGAAGGATCTGCCAGCAGCGGATACAAATGTTCGGTGAGGTCGCGCTGTTCATAAAGTTGTCCGATACCTATAACAGCCCAGTAGCGAATCGAGGGGAATGAATCTTT
This sequence comes from uncultured Cytophagia bacterium, assembly GCA_964400115.1. Lineage (GTDB taxonomy): Bacteria > Zhuqueibacterota > Zhuqueibacteria > Residuimicrobiales > Oceaniaggregativiventaceae > Oceaniaggregativivens. The sequence goes on along the minus strand of CAYNUX010000351.1, from coordinate 519 downwards.
GAGCGCCTGAAGCAATATTCCTGTGCTCGACAAGGCCGGAGAACCTGCTGCTGTGGCAATCGCATGCAATTTCTGTAAAAGTTCGAGGCCACCGGGTTGTCTCAGGATCGCGTATCTGCTGCCGTATTGTTCGTCCATGCGTACCAGCTCGGCTTCCGGGATCAGGCCCAGATCACGGATTTCCAGCATCCAGTCCAGGTGCGCGCGCCACAGCCGATCCCGAATCTCGCGAATGTCGGGGTTCATGGCCAGGTTGTTGATTTCATGCGGGTCGGTTTCCAGGTCATACAATTCTTCTATGGGTTTTTCATCGCGTAAAAACAGCTGTAATGCTGGTGAGGGCTTGTTCTCTTTTTCGATTCGTCTGATTTCCTGAAAAACCGGTCCGCTTTCGGCCGATTGTATAAATTGATCATAGGGTTTAAAGGGTTCGTAATTTCGGATATATCGATACCGTTTATCCCTGACTGTGCGGATGATATCATATCTCTCATCCATACGATCCCGGAAACCATAGGC
>CAYNUX010000350.1:0-4675 GCA_964400115.1 uncultured Cytophagia bacterium | reverse complement strand
AGATCGTTTCACGTGACTGGAGTTCAGACGTGTGCTCTTCCGATCTGGTATAATGCCAAAGAAAAATCTCATCAAATGGAAAGCCTTGTCAACTCGCCGGTCATGGGGTGGACCATGGGGGTGTATATCGCTCTCGCAGATGAACTTGGATTGGAATAGATCGCTCTTAATGATATCACTCACTTGGATCAATGCCATTGGTTTTGGTCCAAGTGTTCCCCCCCCCCCTTGTACTTTACTTTTTCCCGAAAACAGATAATCTCAGGACGAAGTGGATGAAACCAACCCTTGTATCCGATTTCGCAAACTCACAGCTAATTCATAATCTTCCTCTTTGACGGCCTTTTTTAGTTCTTTTTCCAATGACACCCGCGACAAATAAGGAAACTGAAGTTCCAAATCGGATTGAAATTGTGATAAAACTTTGATTTCCCGAGCCGTCACACTCTCAGACAGTACTAAGGACTCTTTGACAAAACCCCCTATTTTTTCTATGCCTTGAACAAGGTATTTTATCGCCTGTTCATAATGTTGCTGACAGCAACTCATTTCTGCCAGGGTCCGGTGATAGACCATCTGCACATGAGGTCTGATCAGTTCAAATTGTTCTGTATAATTACTCTTGTTATTGATTAAAAAATTGACCACATGCAGGTTTCTGAGTGCATCCATGCTGCTTTTGATATATTCTTTTAAATGCAGATAGGCCAGCGATCTGGCATTGAATAATATGATCTCCTGCAACAGATTTAGTGCATCACTATCCTGAATACAATCATTCTCGCTTTCGGCGTACTTTTGTTCGAAAAATTCCCAGTAGCTGCGAAAACCACTTGGTTGTGTTCCATCCGGCCGGCCGGACGGGCTCATGCTGATGCACCCTGTGCCCAGACGGATATGAATATGCTTTCCCTTTGGCCCCTTGTCATCCAATTCGACCATCATGCTTTCATTTAAATATTCCCAGTATTTCAGAATAGGTCCGATATCAACGCTCATATCATCTCCTCGCCGATCCCTGTGGTCTGATTTTTTCTATTTTTAATGCAAATTAAATGCCAGCAAAAAAAAATCAAACCAAGATAAAAGCGTTTGCAACCTATTGTTTTTTTGTGAAAAAATTCAGAGCTTATCCCGTCAGAGACAGTCTGATGATATGAACGCTGGTGAAATGCCCAAATCAAGGCCCTGGAATCGTCATTTCACAATGCTCCGATATGTTTGACAATAAAATTTGTTAATAACCGGTAAAGATGTAATTGGGTTTCGGATCCTTTGATACCATGCTTTTTCTCAGGATATACCATGATCTCAAACGATTTTCCTCTCTGTTGTAACTCGTGCGCTAAATGCATGCTATGGGCAAAATGAACATTGTCATCGCCAGTACCGTGTACGATAAGCAAGGGAATATCTATAGAATTTAGGTGATTGAGCACAGATCCTGCTTCATATCCGAGCGGATTATCATCAGGTTGATCCATGTACCGTTCAGTATAGATCGCATCATAAAGACGCCAATCGGTAACAGGAGCAACACTGATTGCAGTCCTGAAAGCTTTTCCGGGTGGCGGCATCGATACGAATAAGCTCTGTATGAGCTCGTTGCCCGGGTCGCAAGATAGAGATGGCCTTTTCCCCTGGCATCCATTCCCAATCGCTTACACCTGCGGGCGTACACAGAGCCGTTGAAAAAATTTGCTCCAGGGTTTGTGTGGTTTCTGCAAAGAGCGAAACAAAGACACAAAGAATAAATCCAAAGATTGAATATTTCATAAGCTTTTACGTTTCACATTCATGAGCATAAGTTATTCTGAATAGTTGATTAGGAGATGTGATAAAGACAAAAAGGTTCTGTATTTGGCTATGGCCTCTAACTCAATCACATGAATTATCAGTATTCTCGGCCTCTTTCTATTCTCCCCCGTAAAAAAGAGCAACCCCTTGTGTTTTTGTTTTTATTCGATACAGAGAATTACTGGCAGTGATATAAAGGATATCCAGATTTGCGCCGCCGAACGTACAATTGGAAGGAGGTGAGGACAGAGGAATGTTCCCCAGATAACGACCATGGGCATCGATGATTGTTATCCCCCGTTTAGTGCATACGAACAAATTTCCTTTTACATCGATCGTCATCCCCGCTGCATTTTCGGTTTCACTGGCCCTGCTATCATTACTTTTGAGGTGGTGCAGTAGCCTTTTATTGAATAGATTGCCCTGATCCAGGACATCAAATGCCCAAACAAATGGTTTTCTCCTGTCCGCTAAATACAGAATCTTGCCATCCACAGAAAGAGCGATACCATCCGGGTGAATATCATTGATCAATGCTCGCACCTTTTTTTCGGGGGTTACATAATAAACAATCTCTTTTGGCTGAAAAATGTGATTCGGCGTGAAACTCGGATCGGTAAAATACAACCCGCCATAGCGATCAACAACAAGATCATTCGGGCTGTTGAATCGCTGCCCTTCATAAGTCGTGACAAGAGGTTCCAGAGTGCAGGAGTTGGGTTGATAACTTGCAATATACCCGTATTCACCGTGACATACGAGTAGTTTGCCCGAGCGATCAAACATCATCCCATTGACACCTTTAGTGGAGTCACAAACAATAAAAAATCCCTTACCTGGAGTATAGCGATAAATGATGCCGGCTGTAACATCACTAAAATACAAGGATTGATCGGGTCCCCAGGCAATTCCATCCAAATATTGCAACTCGAAAGGACAGGGAATTGCTTTCACGCGATTGTCTCTAATGATATCATTCAAATTAGCTACAGGAGGCATTTGCCGGCAAGCAATTAACAGGCAAAAGATAGCAAGGAGAATTGCTCTCATAAAGGGGGCTCCAAAGACATCTGATAGCGTTCAAGCAAAGGATCTACAAATGGTGCCAGGCCAGAGGCTTGTAATGCATTTACCTGCTGACCCATGGCATCATAGAATTGCATCTTTTTGGCTTCATTTGCACGTTCTTTTAATCTTATCGCCGCTTCGGCCCGCATCTCTGGTTCATTTTCATCGATACTGATCAATTGAATAACATTGTCATACAATTGAACCACGACCTGCGCATAGGTTAACTGAACACTCACTCGTTTGATTCTTTCTTTTATCTCTTCCGGTATGTCTTGCGCAAGGATATCGGATAATGCATACTGTAATTCATAAATCACTTGAAATGTTTTTTCCCAATCTGTTCCAACACCGGAGGCATTAATGTCAGACGAAAGGTTGAGATGAGTATGGAAATGCTTCAGTCGAATAGGAGAACCGGTTTCAAGAGCTCGTTCAATTTGAATAGGCAATTCATACCGCCAGGCCATCATATTGGCTGTAGCCTTTTCGTATTCCAAAAAAATATTTTTCATTGGCTCTGCAGCGATCCCATAAAAAGTATTAAAAAATTGTTCAAATAATATCACAACATCTGTGCCCGGATGCCAAAGTAAATGTCCGTACAGGAGATTGAGCCACATCTGCATTCCCCAATTATGATAACGGGCGTTAGGATAGAGTACTCCTGACAACCCGTTTTCTGCATAGATAGGTATATCCGCAGCAAGCCGCTTTGTCAGGACGAGTGGCAATTGTCCCAATCGAGTATGATAAAACGGTTCACATGTCAACATATTGGCAGATTTATCGATTTTCCAGCGAAAAAGTTCTGCACAGAGCTGTTGATTCACATTACACACTGGGTCGCATAATGCATGATCCAGACATCTCCACATGGGTGCAAGTATCAGAGGCATTCTGCCGGAAAGAGAGGAAAGAGCCTCAGTTTGAGCCATGGCCGAATCCGATAAAACAAGGGCAATGTGCCCTATGTCAATCGAGCCTTGTTTGGAATACAACCAATCGACAAATTGAACAAACGGTTCCACCCTGTGATCGATCTGACGAATAAAAACAAGAGGATCGTGATGGGGCACCTTTAAGGTATCGAGCATAGCCGATATTCTGGCAGTCTGGTCTTGCCAATTCGACTGCAAAAAAGTATAATATTGAGGCCTTATGCCTAACAAAGCCATTTCCTGTTCAAATCCGGGTTGGTGCGGCATGGTATTCAACCGATTTCTGGCCATCCATCGCAAGAATCCTATAAACAGATCCGGTTCGATATCGCGTTTCAGGTTCCAGGTGAACTCGTCGCGGGTAAATCCACGGAAGGCAAAAAAGGGAGTGTACAGATTATCTAAAGGATTGATAACAATTTTCGAATGATCGGGAATGATTTCATCATATTTTGCGGGACTGAGCCATCGTACACCCAGTTGATAGAGCAATTCATACACACCGTACAGCTCGCCGATATAAGATTTTCCCGAAATGACCAGACAAGACAGAGAATCTTGTGTAAAACTGTCCAACCTGAATGATTGGTCAGTGATTGGATCACTTTTCTTCCAGCGTTTTTGCCATCTCTTTTGAATTTTTTCAAAAAACTCGTTTTCCGGAGCGGGACCGATAAATACTGGCAGAGATTCATGGGGAAATTGATCATCAATGATGGGAATCAAAGTTGCATTCAACCCTACACTCTGGGCGAGGTATTGTTGAAGTTCCAGAGCAGCCAATGCTCTTGCACTTACAGGTAACAAATCGGGATCGTTTTGTTTATAGGCTTGTGCAGCCTTGTATACATCGGTAAAGGGATCCAGAT
>CAYNUX010000349.1:0-4686 GCA_964400115.1 uncultured Cytophagia bacterium | reverse complement strand
CACTTATCGTGATCGGGACACGCTTGAAGATTTTATATATGGTAAAGAGTGGAGATTTTATTTTACTCTGCTTTTTGATTTCTTGGACTAGGAGGATTTGATGAAATTTAAAATGCTTTTGCTGCTAATATTGATTGTCATGAATGCCCGAATATGGGCCAACGACTGGCAAGAGTTTATGATTCAAACGCCACAAGCCGAAATGCCAGTGCCTGACGTCGAAGAAAAGTCTGTGGCCAAGGGGGTGCTGTTTTCAGCTCTGGTTCCCGGTGCGGGTCAGGCATATTCAGGATCCTGGTTAAAGGCTGCTGCTTTTGTCGCTGTTGAAGCTGCAAGCATTGTATTGGCGATGAATTATGATCAGAAAGGCAAGGATATAGAGCAAGAGTTTCAGGCATTTGCCGATGAAAATTGGATCGAATCCGATTATTGGAACTGGATTTCCAGACATTCCGGCTATGACTATAATCCCTCCAATATAGAACCCCTGCGGGAATGGGAACATGATCACCCCGCTCTGAGTCACGCATTACCACACACAAAAACCCAGCAGTACTATGAGATGATCGGCAAGTATGACCAATTCAATTATGGATGGGTTGACAGTGAAATCGGATCTATCGATAACGGATGGAATGTATCCAAACGTTCATCCAAGCGTCTTTATTATGAAGATCGTCGTGATGCCAGTAACCAGGCTTATAAAAGGGCAACGACTTTTGTCACGGTAACCCTGATCAATCATTTGCTCAGTGCCTTTGATGCCGGTTTTTCGATTTCGCGCCATAATCGGCAGGTGAATGCAGCGTTTTATATGAAACCGCTGCAAATGAATCAACAAACCTATGCGGCTTTGTCTATGCAAGTGGAATGGTGATGATAATGATTAAAAACATATTTTTGATTCTGTCGTGTATTGTCTTTTCTGGCATTGCCAATGAGCGTCCCTTGCAGGAGCAGTTTTTTATGCAATCACCTCCTGCAAGGGAATATCCTGCAGAGCGTCTAGAGTCGATTGCTAAAGAAATAGAGCAGCCAGAGATTCAAGCCATATCGCAAAAATCTCGTGGCAAAGCAATGCTTCTCTCTCTGGTTCTGCCGGGGCTGGGCGAAAAATATACAGGTGCGAATACAAGGGCCGCTGTTTTTATGTCCACTGAAGTGGCCCTGATTTTATCCTATATCGGTTTCAAACAATACAGCAATTGGCGAAAAGAGGATTATAAAACGTTTGCTTCCAGCCATGCAGGTGTCGATCTTGTTAACAAGACAGATTCCTATTTTGTGGATATCGGGAATTACCAGAGCATAAGCGAGTACAATGCAGCAAAACTTCGGCAGAGAAATCTGCAAGATTTTTATCGTGATGAACAGGCTTATTACTGGGAGTGGGCAAGCGAAGCTCATCGCCATAAATTCGATCAACTACGGATATCTGCTGATAAAGCCAACAGTAATGCACTTTTTGTCCTGGGTGCCATCTTTGCCAACCATATGATCAGTGCCATCGATGCGATGTGGAGTGCTCAACAATATAATAAAAACCAACAAAAATCCCTCAGTGTCATTATGTTCTGGGGACAGGTCGGTCAAGACCAGGGTGTTAACCTGGCCTTGATTAAACGTTTTTAGGGAGATTATTTGGCAAACGCAAAATGTTACAGGCGTAACTATTGTAGTTCATATCGAAACGTAATGATACCCTGAACAGGCTTTTGCTCCGCACCGGCTGGCAGGGGATTAAATCTCCATTGTCTTAATGCTTCCAGCGTGATCTCTTCCAGCCTCGGGTCACCTTTTTGCAGAGGAAGCATCTGCCCTATTCTTCCATCCGGCAATACCGTAAACCGAATTTTAACCACCGCCTCTCTTTGCAACCCTTTGGGATATTGAGGAATAGTCTGATTCAGAATCGTACGATCCGCGGCATCTCCCTCGATCGTAAAAAGCCGGTTTGCACTTCCTGTCTTTTCGGTTTGTGCTGGCTGGACAGGTGCCGTTTCGTCGTTACTTCCCACTTGTCCCGGTGTGGTGGTAATACGTTTGCCAGTGGATGTCGGTGCCGCCTGATCTGAAGATGTTCGACGCTCGTCATAGTTTCTCGATTGGCGGGTGGGTGCCGTATCATAGGGGGTTAGTTTGCCCGGTCTTTTGCTGGTCAGTTCAGGTTCAGTATCTTCCAGCATGCGACGCTTGGGCAGATTTACCGGTTGTGCTTTTGCTTCTTCTTGCTGCTGAGGTGGTGGGGGAGGGGTTACTGCAGGCACCTCTTCTTCCTCGATCCTGGCTTCAGGTTGTCTGGATGGGACGCTTTCCCGACCGTTGCTGCTCGACACAAAAGTTATCTCTGCATAATCAGCAGGTGAAAAGTCCAGCCCAACATTGACAACAAGAAATATCAATAACAAGAAAATATGTAAAATCGCTGAAACGATCAGAGAATTTTTAAATTCGGTTAATCGATCTAACCATTTATTCATTTCAATCACTCTCCTGGGGTTATAATCCAGGCTCTGTGGCGATGATAAACCGTTCTGCACCAGCCAGTTTGGCTGTGTCTACCACGCGAATAGTTGAAGAAAGGGACAGATCCTGGTCCGCTCGAATCACCACCACCTGGTTCGAATCTTGTTGCAAAAGGGTTTTTAATTCTGTAGCCAAATCAGATTGACTGATTTGACGTTGATTTAGATATAAACGTTCGTTTTCAGTAATCGTCAAAAAGATTTTATCCGATTCATCGGTCTCTCCTGATGCTGCTTTGGGCAATTTGATCTTTATTCCCGGTTGAACCACAAAGGAGGATGTCAACAGGAAAAATATCAATAACAAGAGCACAATATCGGTAAGGCCGATAGTAGAAAACGCAATCATAGGCTTACGCGTAGTCACGATGGCCATCGTTTGTCTCCTTTTCCAGTAACATATCCAATAAATCATTAGAGCTTTCCTGCATTTCATGCACGTGCCACTCGACCTTGGACATTAGCCAGTTGTAGAAAATAAGTGCAGGAATACCCACTGAAAGTCCGGCTGCAGTAGTGATCAGAGCTTCCCATATCCCACCTGCCAGAACACTGGCATCGACGTTGCCTCCCAGGGATTGTATTTTCATAAAAGCCTTGATCATACCTGTAACTGTACCTAAAAAACCGATCAGAGGGGCAATAGCAGCTATGGTTCCCAGGATGCCCAGATTTCGTTCGAGTTTAAACACTTCGGTTTTTGCTGCAGCTTCGATAGAATCTTTCATTTCTTCCCTGGGCCGATTGACCTTGTTCAGGCCTGCTATAGTAATGGCAGCAATGGGGCCTGGTGTTTGTTTACAGAGCATAACCGCTTCATTGGTGCGGCGCCGCAATAGTAAATTTTTAACTTGAAGGACAAACGTTCGGGTATTGATTTGAATTTTCCGCAGTGATAACCATTTACTCACAATTAATGCAATAGCGATCAACGAACATAGCGCGATGGGGATCATCATGACACCGCCCTTGACCAAAAAACCCGCAATATTCATCAATTAACTCCTTTCTGGTTCAATCCAGCATTGGTGATGTTTTGTTGGACGAATAGGTTGTTCGGTTTCGAAATTAGATGTCTGCAATGGATATTTCTACCTTGGTTCAGACTGTCGCAGGATGTCCTTACAATGTACCGGTAATTAGCCGAGTGTATTAAATACGGCCTTTGTAAATTTTCAAGCCTTTGAAAGAGCACTCGCAGTAAAAACAATAGTCAAATTTTCAGGTTTTGGCGTTAAAACTTGGCTGAAAGTCCTCCCAATACCGTAATCCCTTCCTCCGGATAGTCTTGCCACATGACAAAGTCACTGTCAAAAATATTATATGCACTGACAATAGCGCTGATGCGAGAAAAATCTTTGCTTAGTGATGCATTGATCAAACCAAACGAGGGTAACCGTGATTCTGAAGATAGAGTACTGTGCCGTTTACCATAAACATCTCCATTGACCCGCAAAACCAGCCCTTCAATCAACTGCAGTGTTACCCTGATCGGTACCCGAAAGCTCGGTCGATAAGGTAACCGGTCTGAAATGGCCAGGCCGTCCGAATCGATCTTGTCAGAATAACCGATAATCGATGCTTCCAGTTGTGTGCGTGGATTGATATCTATATTAAACCCTGCCATGATTTCAGTCAGTTCGACTTGGTTTAAAGGGTATAGGTCAAAAAGGCCATTCTGTTTGTTGCGTTGCCAGTAATACATTTTACTGATCCATTTACGTTCAAGACCAAAAGAGAGTTCCAATGCACTTGCAACACGCAAGTCGGATTTAATTTTGGCTGAGAGATCTACGTCTATGGGCCGAAGGGGGATTTGATGAGTGACATAGGGGTTTTCTTGCCACCATTCAGGGAATGAGGTATAATCCAGTCCTGATTGCAGGGCTAAGGTAATGCCTACATTATTGCTGGGCATAATATTCATGCGAGCAAAGGGTGCAATGCGGTTTATCTGAGATGATGTGTCTGGTTTATTGGTTTGATATTTTACCCCAGTCGCCAGTGTCAATTTGTTCGACAGGGGAAAAAGTCCCTCCAGCTGTACTTCACCCAGGGTGTTCTTGATAGCGATACTGTCCGCGTTAGTTTCGATCGATTCGCTCAGAAATGAGCCTGCCAGGGTCCACTGGGAGCGTTGCCAATATAGTGTGTAAGAGCC
>CAYNUX010000348.1:0-4695 GCA_964400115.1 uncultured Cytophagia bacterium | reverse complement strand
CGTACCCTCTTATCGGTGGGGCACTTGCCTTATTGGGATGGAATTATCCTTTTTTTCTGGCTTTTCTCGGTTTCCCGATTGGCCTGATCATTCTTTACGCATTGGATAATCCTGAACCGCAAAGTCATGTTGCTCTGGCTGAATATCTCGTCCAGACATGGAAACGGGTAAAGTCGTTTCCTGTCTTGACTCTGTTTTTGTCCAGTGCAATGACTTTCATCTTGCTCTATGGAGCATTTCTGACCTATTTTCCTATTCTATTGGCTAGACATTTTTCTTTAAATGCTTTTTATATAGGGCTGGTTCTTTCTTCAATGTCATTGAGTACAGCCCTTACCTCGTCACAGGTCGGTCGTTTACTTTTAAATTTCAGTGAAAAAAACTTGTTCAAGATCTCTTTCTTTATTTACTCGATTGCTCTTTGTTTAATTCCTTTGATAAACAATCCATATTTGATGATTATACCCACAACTATTTTTGGCATAGCACAAGGTCTCAATATTCCAAACCAGCAGTCCTTATTGGCATCATTCGCGCCTATGCAACATCGTGGAGCGGTTCTGTCGATAAATGGAATGGTCCTTCGGTTAGGACAGACCCTGGGCCCCATTCTTATGGGGGGGATATTTACAATCTGGTATCTGCCGGGCGTTTATTATGCGGGAGCGTTGATGGCTCTCTTGTTGTTTGTTTATTTGTCTTTTGCGTTGAAAAAATTTGCATAAATACCACACAAAAAATCTGAGGGTTGGGTCATGAGTTTTACGCTATCCAGGCTATTATCGACATTACGCACGGGTCTACCTGCTATAATTCTGTCCGGAGCCTTGTGTTCAGTGATCGTTTTTCTGCTGTTTGTTCATTGTCAGCCTACAACTGAACAAAGAATCCAAAAATTGTTCAAACCCTACAGTGGCAATGTTCCCGGAGCTTCTTTGATGATCATTCAAGATGGTATTCCTGTACTCATTCGGTCGTTTGGCCTCGCTCATCTGGAAAAAGAGATTCCGGTGCAAGCGGAAACCAATTTTCGTCTTGCATCGGTCAGTAAACAGTTTACCGCGATGGCTATACTGCTTTTAATGCAAGAGGATCAGTTCGATTTTTCCACGCCTCTGACAACGATTTTTCCGGAATTTCCCGAATATGGACGGGAAATCACCATCGATCACTTGTTGCACCATCAATCCGGATTGCTCGATTACGAGGACCTCGTACCGGATACAATCTCTGGTCAAGTCAAGGATCACGATGTGCTTGCAATCATGATACAACAGGATTCATTATATTTTGAGCCCGGCACTGAATATCGTTACAGCAATACCGGGTATGCCATTCTGGCAATGGTGGTACAAAAAATCTCCGGACAACCTTTTTCAGAATTTTTACATGAACGTATTTTTGCCCCCCTGGATATGAAAACCACTGTTGCTTTTGAAAAAAATGTCAATCTGGTCAGCAATCGTGCCTTTGGGTACCGAACCACAGAAAGCGGATTCGAGCCCAGAGACCAGAGCGCCTATAGCGCTGTCCTTGGTGATGGCGGCATCTATTCCAATGTTCACGATCTCTTTTTGTGGGATCAGGCGCTTTATGGAAATGCTCTGCTTGATGACGAACTGATGACAACGGCGTTTACTCCCGCCACTCTCAAAGATGGAACCCCCACCCATTATGGCTGTGGATGGCGTATCGATACGTTCCTGGGCCATGAACGGGTTCATCATACCGGACAGACATGTGGATTTACGACGGTGATCCAAAGATATCCGCAAGCACGAACGAGCATTCTTGTCCTTACAAATCGTGATGAACCCATGGTTGGAGATCTGGCCGACCAGATTGCGAAACTCTATTTGGGAGAATCATCATGAGAGAGAGCAGCAAAAGGTCGTTTTTAAAACGTGCGTCAACTTTGGCAGTTTCCGCCAACCACTTGGATTCCATGACATCGCAGCTCAAAAAAGACCTGCAAAAGCATATTCAAAAAGCAGGGTCCATTCCCTGGCAGGAACCAGGGTGAGGATCACGGGAGCCATCCGATGCTCCCGTGGCACTTACCGTACGAGTGTTGCTTTGATGGTTTGATCGAGATTTTTACCTTGTAACCGGATCAGGTATATCCCGCTGGATACCGGAGCCCCTGAACTGTTTTTTCCGTCCCAGACATTCCAATGTTTACCCCGGGCTTTGAGCCTGCTTTCCAGAGTCACGACCCTTTCTCCGTTGATATTGTATATTGCCAGATCGATATGCTGAGGATGATCGAGACGATATTCTATAGACGTTTCCGGATTGAAAGGATTGGGATAATTTTGCAGCAAAATGAATTCCCGAGGCTGTGAACCCAAAGACGTTACCGATGTTTCGACGCCCGGATAGACCACTCTCAGATTGTCGAGATATAGTGTACTCTGGTATTGTACTCCTTGGGTGCGTTCTCCTCCGAGTTTGACATGGATCTCTTTGAGGGTCAACGGATAGGTCACCGTGCCCCCTGCGACGGCAGCGGCATCTGCAAAACGCGCTGGCAGCGTTTCCAGTCGTTCGTCATGATCTGCCCAGGCTTTGGTATTGATTCTAAACAGCTGATCATCGATATCGGCAAAAATATACTGCACGTGATGCCTTTTTCCATCGGTTTTGGCATCGATGAGCAAAGAGTCGGGCAGGCCATAGATGGGGATATCGGTTAACAGATGGATGACATTGATCTTTTGTGGGTCTCCGGTGTACTGATAATCGATTTTGAAAGCGGTTTCACCCTCTGTTACGGGCGAATCGACAATGCTCAACGATGTATTCCCCAAATCGATGTTTTCGCCTTCCAGGGTCCAGGATTCCGATTCAACAAAAGAGGCCAGTTGTTGCCAACCCACCCCGATCTGAACAATGACCGTGGCCGTATCGGCTGCTGTGTCATAGCTTAGAATGACCTGGGTGGTGCCGGGCTGTAAGCCCCGGAATTTTCCCTGATCATCGATGATCCCCATTCCCGGATCCGCTACTTGCCAGGTGAATTCATTGTTATCCATATAAATTCGGGCGCCATCCAGATCAAAGGCCTGTGCAAAGAATTTCAGAGTGGCAAAGCTGTCTGTTACCGCTTGTTCAGGGGTGATCGATACGGAATGGATCCCTTTGACGATCACCGTGGCCGTGTCTTTTAATCCCTCATAAGAGACAATGACGAGACCGGTATCCGGTTCCTGGGCCGCAATATAGAGACCGGTCTGATCGATTGAACCGATATCCGCGCTGCTCTCATAGACCCATTTGCTGGCATCGATTTCCACACGATGAAAATTCTCGTCCCAACCGGTAGCGCTAAAGCGAAGGGTTTCTCCTTTAAAGACCCTGTAATTATCCGGAGAAATTTGCAGATGTTCAAGCGTACCTGTAGGGCTGTTGCTTGTCCGCACGGCAAATGCATTTTTGACGGGCCGCTCCTGGCCATCCGACGGTCTATTCATGATTTCATTCTGTACGACCATCGTTGTAGAGCCACCTCCGTCGAGGTTCAGTACATATGCGGCTCCAATATGAATCATGAAATCAGCCAGCTCCGGCAAGGTCATCCCTGCGCTATGAACGTTCCTCCCGTCGACGGTCATGAGATAGAGCTTTGTACTATCCTGTGAAAAGCCTATCGCGGTTCGGGGATTGCGATCATAGGGAGCAATACCCGGATTGCCCACTTGGGCCAGTCCCTGCGCTACATAGGGCTGACCCTTGACAACGATGCGCGGCAAGCCTGCAATGAGTTCCTTGATCTGGTTCAATCCAACGCTCAGACGATTTTCGATATATAGAGTGTCGCCCTTGTTGATATTCGCTTCCATAAACGCTGCGCCATTTCCAAAGCCAGACAACACGACATGATCCGGCAAAATGACCGTATTGCCATCTTGTATCTCACCGGCCACCACACACCTTACTCTGTCGCCATTCACGGTCCAGGGATCGAGAGGCAGCAGCAAGATTTCACGTGTTTCCTGAGGCGTTTTGGTGGATCTGCCAAAATACTGATTGTACAGCATGAGCCGGTTATTCAGCAGTCCCGAAAACCAGTTCTCGATATCCTGCCATAACATATTCACTCCATTAAGGGCGTGTTGTGTATCATTGGCATATACGGTTCCGAAAAAGACCGGTTTGTTGAGTGCCGGCTGTTTATGAACATTAAAACTCATGGCATGAGAGCCGCCATGAGATTTAACGATTTCGCCGTCGGTGACCTGCAATCCGACCGTGTTGCCGGGAGAATAGCTAAAGAAATCTCCGTTGACCGCTCCGACGGTGAGTAATGAATCGTTGGATATGCGATGTGCCATACTGCTGGTCGTTTCGCGTACCAGATCACCTACCTTGTCGTTGCTTGGAATGCACATGAGATCCAGGGTGGAATCGCCGAGGTCGATTTCCATAACATCGATAACCCATGGTACAGCCGGAACCTCATATCTGCTATAGGTCACCCCGTGTGCCACCGGATAGCTGACTGATTGATGATAGCGTGGCTGGGCCAGGCCTGTCGTGATGACGACCGCCAGAATAGTGAATATAGATCTCATATTTCTCCTCGAATTGTGCTTGCAAAAGACGTAAAAATATAGCAATATGAAATATCACGGTCAATCGAATTTTATCAAGAGGTGGATCATGAGTGCGCCAAGCAAAGCTAATATAAGCAAG
>CAYNUX010000347.1:0-4708 GCA_964400115.1 uncultured Cytophagia bacterium | reverse complement strand
GGCGAAAAATCTAGTCCACCGTTTGATATTCATCACATCGACAATCCAATAGGCAAATGCCAAAGTCAGGATCGTCCAGCCGCCACTGACGAGAACGAATGAGCTGGTGCTGATGCGCTTGATAATGGGTGTGACAGGATCGAGCGCATAGCCAGCCACCACGCCGATGATCCCGGCGATCAAGAGACGTTTCAACTTGTCGCTGGCCGGCCTGTCACTCATGAGAAGTTTTCCTGCCAGCACGCCCCATATAGTATGAGCTGTCGTTGGTATTGCATTGAACGAAACCCAGTGGCCACTTGAAAGCTCACCGGATATCACGAGATCGATATAGGCTCCAAAATTGGCATCCGGCGTAAAGGGTTGATTGAATCCCGGAACCCAAAAGACCCGGTAGATCAGTTCTGTAAAAGCGATAAAAGCGAATGAGACCAAAAGCTGGGTCGGAAAGGATTTGCGCTGAATGAGAAATGCGACCAGATAGGTCACGGATAACTGAGCAAGTACATTTTGAAAACGGAAGGTGATATGACCGGGACCGATACAATAAAGAGCCCAGCCCAAAAACAACAAGAGCAGAGATCGTTTGATGGCATGAATCACCAGGTCTTTGTGTTGTTCACCACGGGAGGAACGTTTGGCATACGAAAACGGAATCGCCACCCCGACAATAAACATGAAAAAGGGTTGTACCAAGTCCCAGAATCTCAGGCCATTCCAGGGGTGGTGATGCAATTGAGTGCCGAAAAAATGAAAAATCGTTCCCTCGAGCTGCGGATCGATCATATAGGAAAACAAATGCGTTCCCTCGGCGATCAAAAGAAACATGGTAAAACCGCGAAAAAAATCCAGTGATAACAGCCTTTCATTGGCTAAAGAGGGTGTCTCCAAGGTATTGGATGTCATGGATATCGTCCTGTTTGTTATGATAGGATCAAGCCGTAGGTTTTATGAATATAGTGGGTTTGAATCAGTTTCGCAAGAGCAAATCTAAGGCTTGAACAATTTTCAGCTCAGAGCGTAAAAGAGACTTGATGAAATGAATTTCTCTAACATGACATTATCAGAAAGGCAACTTGAGGACAATATAGAAAATAGACGTCTTTTAAATGGATTTGTCTGGGGAATTGTCGCCACTCTTGCGATGACACTGGTCATGCTTATTGGCATCATTACCCATATTATACCCATTAACGAACCGATCCCCCTGGCACTTTTAGATAAAATATTCGGACAGTGGTTATCATACCCGCTGATGATCATCGTCACAATTTTGGCCCATCTTTTATACGGAGGTATCTGGGGTTCGGTGGTCGCAGGTTTTAGCCGGATGGTTACCTTGAAAAATGGAATTCTGTTCGGAGGTTTTCTTTGGCTGATCATGCAGTTGGCTGCCCTGCCCTTTCTCGGATGGGGATATTTTGGATTAAAAATCTCACCTTTGGTTCCTCTGATTACGCTTTTCCAACACCTGATTTATGGAGTCATGCTCGGCTTTTTCATGGATCGCCATGAGTAACTCTGTAAAACGTCACGCCTGCGCGAATTTAGTCTCTCAACAGAAATTGTCCAGAAAAAGTTTCTTCCTGCACACTGGCGATTAATTCTGGGTCATTTTCTCGGCATACCTCCGGTTCTGGATATTCTGCATTAGGGTTCTGGCTCCTTGCAATCCTGTCCTCCAACACAGGGAAGACGAGAACCCCGAGACAATGCAGAAAAAGCAAAAAGAAAATTATGAGAAAAGTTGTATTATTTTCATTTTTTTCTTGTTTATATGAAAAAACATTATTTCATTTATCTGAATATATAATCACATCTTCTTGCGAGGCTGCCTCATGATTCGGTATTTTCTGTTTGTTTTGATCTCCTTTTCGTCACTGTTCGGTCAGACCGCCCTGAATATCGAGACCGGGATTGACCAAAGTTGTTCTATCGCAGCCAAATCCTCTGATTCGCAAAACGATCAATCCCCATCCACTACCATCGGAATTACAGCAGCAGTCCTCTTTCCCCTGGGTGAGGGGGCTCAGTATTGGAACCGAGGTCTTTATGGCGGCTTTACGCTGTTAGCGCCCCTCTCCTCTCAGCATTATATCGGTTTACATTTGGGCATCGGCAAATTGGGCATCAATAAGGGAGAAATGACGAGTGAACTCGTCAAACTGACCGGTGCATTGCCAAGCAAACAGTTGCCGAATCTGAAAATCTCCGGCTCGATGAGAGAGTTCCAGGCCTATGTTTTATTTCGGCAAAACAGTCTGGCATTCCAATCCGCTTCGAGCGCCCTGTTTCTACAATTTCTCGCCGGTCTGATGAATATGGATGCGGAAGCAAAACTAAGCGCGACTATAAAGAATGAATTTCTTTCCGTGTCAGACACGGAAAGTGAAACCGTTGCCTGTGTGGGAGCAGGTATCGGGATTCGTATTGGTAACGATCAAACCCATATTCCGCTTGAAATCCTGCCTTTATACCAACTTTTTTTTGATGATGAAGAAAGCTCGCAATTTTCATTATCTCTTCAGGTCTTTTTTTAAGAGATTGTTCACCACAAGCATTCAGGGTTTCAACATTACCCACCCTCTTGTAAACATTTTCAATTCTATGTGAAATGACATATTCATGCTACAAATGGTCAAACAGACCCGGAATACATTCATTAAAAAACAACGACTTGTAAATATACACACCGAAAATAAAGACGGTATAATTTTTGCTATTTCATGAGTTGAGCAAACATTGTTAATCACCACTTTTTTTAAACTCAAAGGAGGCAAAATGAAGTTCAGGATATTATTCTTCGGCCTGTTGATTGCGGTTTTACCACAGGGTACCTCTCTGGCGCAAATGATCGTCAAAGAAGGCAACAGTGAATATATGCGGGTGAACAGTAATGGCCGGGTAGGAATTGGTACCCCGAATCCCTCGGCACAACTGCACACAACCGGTAGCGTCAGACTGGCCGGTGTGGGGTCATCGAGCGATAATACTCATGTATTAACGGTAAACAGCAACGGGGATGTTGCAAAACGACATCTTCCCCCCTCGGTATGGAGAGACAATGCCAACATTCGCACCCAGGGTTGGGGGACCTATGGAAAGCAATCCAGTTCGCATAACAGATGGGATGGGGCTGCCTGGCATGAATATGACGGGAGTAACTGGCATCCCCAGATCTCCTATGCGCCGGCGACAAAAACCCATACCTATTTTTCCATCCTCACTGAAAATCGGGTCGCTTCTGGTGGAAATGCCACATATCGGTGCGTATTTACTCTGCAAAGATGGGATGGTGGTAACTGGGTAAATATCGGTGGACTCTCCACTCTCGATACTCAGCGGTCAGTTACCGGAGGCGGTTATACCACCTGGAGAGCGACCAAGGAATGGAATGTGGACAGCTTGCCAAATGGAACGCTTTTGCGGGTTTATATAGACCCTATTGGCTCGGGAAGCATCAATGGCGATGATTGTCAATGCGCCACCGTGATGGGCTATCATGCCAACCAGAGCGGACTCTTTCAGGTGCAGCATTCCAATAAACGATCCGACCGAGTTTCCGGCCAATAATATGAGTTCTTTATTGGTCGGGCCGTTTCGCTTTTTCATGCAAAATGTATGCTTTACTTCCGACTCTTACAATCACACTATTTACTTGTCCTCAAACACAAAATATATTACATTGCACAAGAACAAATCATTCCGAGGGGTTGAACATGTGAGAGTGCAGAGAATGTCAGGGGCAGGCATCGGAACAGGCGTTTGCCTTTCCCCATTGCGGGGCGCCCTACCCTGCCAGAGCCAAATGGGATGGCTGGGGTTACGAGTACAAATCCCGGAGCACGATTTTGGGCATGCCGTTAGTGCATATAGCGTTTAAATTTCGCCCCAATCGCATGCCTGTGGTGGCCAAAGGATTTATCGCCATCGGTCAGTTTGGCATTGGGGTGATCAATGTTTCTCAATTTGGTCTGGGACTCTTTAGCATCGGACAATTCACCATTGCCGGTTATGCATTACCCCAGTTTGCCATTGCCTATTCACTTGTCGCGCAGATCGGTCTGTTCATTCATTCCGGCAAAGGCCAGGCTGTATGGAATTTGTTTGAATTGTTGAACATAATATAAGCGTTTATCGATCTTGTTGACCACATTTATCAAAAGCCCTGTGCGAACGTCAATGTCCACAGCTCTCTATCCTGCTCATTCCGGCTAAAAAATCCACCCAGCACTCCCACTGGCAAATCGATCATCAGCCCAATGGCAACTTTATTGATCATTCGATCGAATCTTATATTTTTATTCGATTCAAAACCATTGTCGCGACTAAAATAGAGGCTGGCATGGATTCTTGAAATGACTTTATGCCTGATCATTCCACCCAAAGAAACATAATTGTCAGCAACCATTTCATGGCGATGTAATCCTGGAAATCGCAATGGCCCCCCCTGACGAAATTTATAATAAAACGGCAATTCATGCTCTGAGAGTCCGGCATGAACATCCAGCTGCCAAACATGCCCCAAAAAAGGAGACATGCTGGCGGCGAAATCAGCCTGCCATCGATCAAGGCGATGATTTGTGACATTATCATAAATTGATTTGTCTAAAACGATGTGGAAATAGATCCCTTTTGTACACATTGCCCCTCCACCACTAAGGGCCAGGCCAATATTAAACTCCTTTGCCTGAAAAGAGGCCGGGAA
>CAYNUX010000346.1:0-4719 GCA_964400115.1 uncultured Cytophagia bacterium | reverse complement strand
AAACCCGTGGCCTGGTGAACGATGTTTTTTCAGGCGAATACCACTCTGTCTTTAAAGGACGTGGTATGGAATTTGCTGAAGTTCGCGAGTATCAACCAGGTGATGATATTCGAACCATTGATTGGAATGTTACGGCGCGCATGGGACATCCCTTTGTCAAGATATTTGAAGAAGAACGCGAGTTGACTGTTATGCTCATCGTTGATGTGAGTTCTTCCGGAGAGTTTGGAACCATCTCACAGATGAAGGGTGAAATCGCAGCCGAGATTTGCGCCATGTTGGCTTTTTCTGCCATAAAAAATAATGATAAAGTGGGCCTGATCATTTTTAGCGATCACGTGGAAAAGTACGTGGCTCCCAAAAAAGGAAGATCTCATGTCTTACGAGTGATCCGTGAATTACTCTATCATAAACCCCAGGGCCATCAGACCAACATCTCTGAGGCTCTTGAATATTTTTCCCGCGTGACCCGTAGACGGGCCGTGGTATTTTTGGTGTCAGACTTTATCAGTTCCGGTTACGAAAAGGCCTTGCAAATTGCCAATAAAAAACATGATATTGTCACCATTTCCATCACCGATCCCCGCGAACAGTCAATGCCCGATGTGGGTTTTATTGAACTGGAAGATGCAGAGACCGGAGAGACGATTCTGGTCGATACCGGCAGTCTGGATATTCGGGAGGACTTTGCATCGCGTTCCAACGAACAGGTGATCAATCGCCAAAAACTTTTCAAATCTATGAATGTCGATTCTATCGAAATCAATACGCACGAATCGTATATCGAACCATTGATTCGATTTTTTCGTATGCGTGCTAAACGATTTCGGTAATTAAAGATGGAGGATATAATGAGACGACTGGTCTTGACGAGTTTATTTTTATCTGTCTTTCTTTTGGGCGCTTGCGATCAGGAAAAAGAGTCTGCCGTCGACGGTGAAAAAGTACGCCAATATGCCGGCGACTTGATTAATCGTTCTCTATATAAACAAGCGATTGAGCAGTATTTGGATTATCTGGAAAATTATCCGGTCGCAAAACGTGAACAAGCCAATATTAACTATATTGTGGCGAACACTTTTTTTGAGCGCCTTAAAGATTATGAATCCGCGTTGATGTACTATTTAAAAATAAAGCATTTTTATCCTGAAAGCAGTCTGCTCGAACAAGTAAACAAACGTATCGTTGCCTGCCTCGAACGACTCGACCGGCCTGCAGATGCGCAACAAGCACTGAATGAATCGGTTGCGCTGGATCCTGAACAGGTTCGTAAAAGTCGCCCCGGAGCCGTGATCGCACAAATTGGCGATCGTGAGATCACCATGGGAGACATTGAATTCGAGATCAATCAATTGCCACCCTCTTTACGTGACCAATTCAACAAACCGGAGCAAAAGCTCTTGTTCCTGCGTGAATATGTCGCTACTGAGCTTTTGTATGATACCGCCAAAAGAGGCGAGCTCGATAAAGATCCGGAGGTCATCGAGGCCGCTTTTCAGGCTAAACGGCAAATCATGGTCAGAAAATTGTTACAGCAGCGCGTCGCCGGCAGAGTCGATATAAAGCCCAACGATGTTGAACTCTATTTTCAGGCAAATACGGAAAAATACGCTGTAAAGGATGATGAAGGCAATGTGATCAAAGAACCTTCTTTTGAAGAGGTGAAAAATCAGGTGTATAATGATCTTTATCAGGAAAGATACCAAAAAGCCTATCAAAATCTCGTCGATCGACTGGTAGAAGCTGAAAATGTTAAATTCTTTGTAAAGAACATGCAATGAGAATATTCGGATTTTTAACACTCGTTTTTTCCCTGGCCTCGGCACAGGGTACCATAGAAGTAGAGTCAATGATCGATCGTTCAGAAATGTTGATCGGAGATGTGGTTCAATATTCGATCAACGTGAAACACGATCCTGACATCAAGGTCAAAGAATTACCCATGGCAGCCAATTTGGGTCAGTTTGAAATACGTGATTACACGGTTCATGATCCCCAAAGAAACAACGGCCACGTTGTGGAGCGTATCGATTATCAAATTTCGACTTTTGATACAGGCGAGTACACCATCCCAGCGATGGAAATCCATTATACCGTGGCTCAGGATAGTGTGATAAAATCCATAAAGACCGAGCCATTGACGATTACTGTCAATAGCCTGAACCCGGATGAAGCAGGAGATATACGGGATATCAAAGCCCCTCTGGCTCCGGCCCCGGATTATAAAAACCTTGTCTTGTTGATTGTCGGGATCGTTCTTGTCCTTTTGATAACAGGTGGAATCTATATCGTTTTACGCCGGCGCAAACAGGGCAAACCCTTGCTCCCGCAGCGAACAGAGCCACCCCGGCCGCCTCATGAAGTTGCGTTAAAAGCATTACATCGATTAAAACAAAGCGACCGTTTAGCAACCGGGCAAATCAAGGCGTTTTATAGTGAACTCTCGGAAATTTTACGCGTATATATTGAGGGTCGCTACTTTATAGACGCAATGGAAATGACCACCCGTGAAATGCTTAAAAGTCTGCGTGAACACGTGGGTGATGAGGAGGCGGTCGAGATTCTGAGGCAAGTGTCGGAAACCGCGGATCTGGTAAAATTTGCCAAGTTTATCCCTGAAGAGGGTACTCATAGCCGTTCCCTGAAATTGGCCTTTGCATTTGTAGAGCATACACGGCTATTCGCTGAACCCGAGCAAGAGGAACCTGAAGAAAATGACGTCCAAATGCGAACCGAGGAGGAAGCGTAATGTTTAGATTCGCCAATCCGGAATTCCTCCTGTTATTGGTTGTTGTGCCCATACTTATATATTGGTATATAAAGCGCCATCGTCGTTCGAGTGCCACGATTCGGTATTCGAATCTCAATATCATAAAAAATATAAAAAACAGTCGCACCAAGGTCGCGCGGCATTCACTGTTCGTGTTCCGCATGTTGGCTCTGATCGCTCTTATTGTCGCATTTGCTCGGCCTCAGGCCGGACAAACAGAGCAAAAGGTTACCACAGAAGGTATTGATATTTTGTTGGCAATGGATGTGTCTACCAGTATGCTGGCAGAAGATTTTAAGCCTAAAAATCGTTTGGAAGCCGCCAAGGTGGTTGCCGCTGATTTTATCAAAGGGCGCCAGAATGACCGGATCGGGCTCGTCGTGTTTGCTGGTCAGAGCTTTACTCAATGTCCACTCACCCTGGACTATGGTGTCTTGTTGCGCTTTATGGAAGAGATCGAAAGCGGTATGATCGAGGATGGTACGGCAATTGGAATGGCCATTGCTACTTGTGTGAACCGGCTTCGTGACAGTACCGCTGAAAGTAAAGTGGTCATCTTGCTTACAGATGGACAAAATAACCGGGGAGAACTCGATCCCTTTACCGCAGCCAAAGTGGCTGAAGCTTTTAATATACGTATTTATACGATTGGAGCTGGAAAAAAAGGGGATGCTCTCTACCCGGTCGATGACCCGATATTCGGACGCAGATATGTGCCCATGAAAGTCGAAATCGATGAAGAGCTTTTGCAAAGAGTCGCCCAGGCTACCGGAGGACGGTATTTTCGGGCAACAGATCGAACCAGTCTGGAACGTATTTATTCTGAAATCGGCGAACTTGAAAAAACCAAGATCGAAGTGACCGAATATACCCGGTATAAAGAGCTGTTTATTAATCTTTTGTATGCGGCATTCGGACTCGTGCTCTTGGAGGTGCTTTTGGCCAATACCCGGTTTCGAAAGATTCCATAAAGAGTTTTTTTTTAAAGATCTTTGGGCAGGTAAAACATATTCTTTTTTGAGGAGATTGACTTTTGCTGCGATTTGCCAATGACCATTTGTTACATTTTTTATGGCTTTTACCATTGTTGATCCTTTTTTATTATTGGGCATTTCGTTCGAAAAGAAAAGCAATGGCACGTTTTGGTAACCTCGATATCATTACCAAACTGACACGGAACGTCAGCAGAAAACGACAGGTCTCCAAGGTGTTGATGGTGGTGGCAGCATTTTTCTTTTTGATTATCGCTGCTGCCCGGCCACAGATCGGTACCAAAATGGAACAGATGCAAAGAGAGGGTATCGATATCATTGTGGCTCTGGATGTTTCTGCTTCGATGTTAGCTCAGGATATCAAGCCCAATCGGCTCCAAAAAGCCAAACATGAGGTGATAAATTTTATTGAACTGCTCAAAGGCGATCGAATAGGCCTCATCGCTTTTGCCGGTGTGCCGTTTGTACAATGTCCATTGACTCTGGATTATGGTGCGGCAAAGATTTTTCTGGATGTCATGGATCCTGATCTCATTCCTACACCGGGCACGGCTATCGGTGAAGCCATAAAATTGGCCACTACAGCCTTTGAGAAAAAAGAACGCAAGCATAAAGTATTGGTCCTTATCACCGATGGTGAAGATCACCACGGAAATGCTTTGAAACATGCTGAAGAAGCAGAGCGGGAAGGAATCGTGATTTATTGCGTGGGAATCGGATCTCCACAGGGAGAACCCATTCCTGCAGCTGACTCTCCGGGGACAACTGGGAAATTTAAAAAGAATAAGCAGGGAGAGGTTATCATTTCCAAGCTAGATGAAGTGACTTTGGAAAAAATCGCCCTGCAAACCGGTGGCAAGTATTTCAGGGCTACTTCCGGACAGGTAGAATTAACAAGAATCTATGACGAAATTGCAGAGATGGAAAAAAAAGAGCTCGGGTCGATGCAATTTTCCC
>CAYNUX010000345.1:0-4737 GCA_964400115.1 uncultured Cytophagia bacterium | reverse complement strand
GTGGTCTTGCCGGCTCCGTTGGGACCGATAACGGCCAATGCTGTTCCCGGTTTTACAGAAAAAGAGACTGAATCGACCACAGGCCGTTTAAAGTAAATCTTGGCAAGATTACAAATCTCGATAATGCACTGCATGTCATCCTCGCTCGATACTCAGACAGTGGGAAAATTTTGTGCGCAATTGCCGGGTACAATGGCGTACGCTAAAAACATAGCCGATGACAGCAAGAATCAGCCAACAGCATCCGACGACAACCCCCAATCTGCCGGAAAACTCGAAAGTTATCGCCACCGCCATACAAACAGCTAACAATAAAAAGAGGCCGATCATGACCACTGACCCGGACCATGTCTTTTCAAAGAGGGCTGTAAAATCAATGTGTTTAAAATCACCACTCAAAAACAGATTTTGCCATGCGAGACTGGACACAAAAAAGGCAGTCATCAAAACCATGATCATCAAAATTTTGCTCAGAGGCAACGGCAAGACAAGCCATTGAAAGAGAATGGTCATCAACATCAAAACTCCGTAGAAAAAAATCATATACGCCCCTTGCTTGGCCCATACCACAGTGTTCATCGAAACCGGCAAAAAACAATAGTTTGCAAATACTCGTCCTTCGGCAAAGAATAAAAATCCCAT
The DNA here is from genome assembly GCA_964400115.1 of uncultured Cytophagia bacterium. Classification (GTDB taxonomy): domain Bacteria; phylum Zhuqueibacterota; class Zhuqueibacteria; order Residuimicrobiales; family Oceaniaggregativiventaceae; genus Oceaniaggregativivens. The sequence goes on along the minus strand of CAYNUX010000345.1, from coordinate 4,095 downwards.
ATCTATGGAAAATGGCATGGTAAACAGGAGAAATAACTGAGCATGGGTGAGAAAATGACCTTGCCGGTAATAATCGAGAGGCAACATAAAGATGATAAGCAGAATGGGCACCATCCAGGTAAAGCGTCTGCATCGCAACATGAACTGCAGTTCCTTGGTCAGGAACAAAATAAAAGTCGAAAATGAGGATCGGTACATGCGGTATGACAGCAAAAGGCTGAAAAACCGGCCGGGTCTTTTGGATAAAATGTGGCAAATGTGGCCTCTAAAAACTGTACTGACAAGGATAAAGAGCACGCTGGAAAATATGAGAACCATAAAGTGACCGGCAAACACCCCGGTTGATGGATTGTCAAAGAATGCCATTACAGTTTTTTGAGCGTGAACGATCATGAATTGAAAAGTATCCTGCAAAAAGTGCCGATACCATGATCCACAAAGTCCGCTTTTCACCAGTATAAACAATAATATCATGCTCATATACAGATAGAATCTGGGTATGCGATTATAGATCTCTATCAAGAGGGTTTCCCCAAAAAGAGCGCCAGCCCGCAAAAACAGAACCATCCCCGGAGCCAAAAAAAAGGCAAACAAGAGTTTGGGAACAAAGAATAAAAACAGCCCCCCAAAGATGGTGAGCAGCACCAGACTCCAGAGATCCATAAAAGAGATCAGAATCACACAGGCATTGAATCGCATACGCGAGACAGGCAAATAGGCCAATTTTAGCAGGCAGTCGGAATGGATATGGGTTTTGCCGATCACCAGATCAAAACCCAGCGTAGAGAGAAACAAGAGAATCACGACCAGAAACAAGACCTGTTCAGCGGTATCGCTGTGCCAGTTCGCTTGCAGGGTGGCCCAATCGATCCCCCATCTGGCGCCAAGGATCAGGAGTAAAAGCGCTATCAGGATAACAAATCCGATGACCAATTGCGGCATTTGGGGAAATCGGGTACGGGTGATTTTGAACCATAAAGAAAAGATGTAGAGATGTTTTTGCATCTTTCCGGTCAATGAAGGGTTCACGAATTTCCTTATTTCTGGTTGATATTTGTACAGTCCGAAAAGAGGACGATCAATAATGCGGCTAGATCTATGGTGATAATGGATCGAGATATTTAAAAATTGAACCGCATACTCAGACAAGAAACTGCTCTGCCAGCCTGTATTTTCGTCGTACAAACAGAGAAAAAACAGTTTTAAATTTAATCAAAAACAGAACAAAGAAAATACTTCCAAGGGTTCCTATGATCATCGCGGTTTGTTTTCCGGTAAAAAATAGACTCAGGAGCCCATATAAAGTCAGAGGAACAACCAGAGTCATCGAATTGAAGAACGCAAGCATCAAAGACATGCCTTCACTGTTCATTGTTGCCGATTTTGTAGGATCCATCTTTTTCGCATAAAGAGTGGCAGCTACCAGAACCACAGGGAGACCGGCGCCGAGAAACAAGAGAAGAAAAGAAAGTGATAACCAGGCATCCAAGAGTCCGAATACAAAAAAGGGTATCTGGACCAGGAGTGGAGCTAGCAGGTGGATGAGCAAAAAAATTGTTTTATATCTATAATAGTCATACAGACCAGACTTTGTTGTCATCATGACCGAGAAATGGGGACTGTCCATAGAAAACAAATAGGGCCACACTGTGCTGACCAGGAAACAATTGAGCATCAGGTAAAAAAAGATTTTAATAAAATCCGACTCGGATCCTTGGCCAAGGATCGTTATTATCGAATAAAAAAGAAAAAACACACCCATCCAAAACATGGTTTTCAGGCGTTTATTGCGAAACACCTGCAACAGCTGAATGTGCATATATGCAAACCGGCCCAAAGAATGATGACGTCTCAGCCGCAAACGGACCAGCCCGGGATCATTGGCAGGTGAGAGAACATAGGGATATGCTGTCAAGAGGGATCTGAACAGGACGAGCAGGATCACTCCGACAAAAAGCAAAAATCCCGGCCATAAAAATGATGGCGCAGAAATCGTGGCCTCTGTGGTCATAGAAAGCCGGGGAACAGCAATGCCGGATATGCCCGTCGCGATCAACAGCAAGAATAAAAGCAATAGTGCATATTTTAGCCAGTCAAAAACTTTGAACAGGTATTTGACGATCAAAGCCAGAGATATTTCAATCGCAAAAAGCAATCCGATCGCGACCAGATTCAACATGGCAACAGTCAGAGGGTGGTTTTGAACAAAATAGAGGGCCATGACCAGAAATATAACGATACAGAGGAAATTAAGAGAATGAAAGACAGTGGCAACAAAGAGGCGCATATAAATCATGTGCCGGCCGCGATACAGGATGAGAAAGGGAGTCATGTCCCCCAGTGGCAGCGGCTGGAACAGCAAACGGAGCAACAGATCAAAAGTGAGAAGATAGATCAAGCCCATTTCAATAGCAGGAAGCACATGCTCCTTGGGGACAAAATGATAGATCGTAAAGGCAATGGTCCCGAAATATACAAAAGAAAACGAATAGCCGATCACCCGCATGATAAAAAAACGATCCCGACGCAGGGCTTTGAGTTGAAGAGACAGGGGGAGAGCGAGTATGTGAACCATGGTCATTTCCTTGACGAATTAAACCAAATCAGTTAACTATATTTCGTGAGCATCGTCAATCTGTGACGAATGTCCAGTATTCAAGACAAAGAGAATCATGATTGTATAAAACAATTCGATCGTCATTCAACGGACAGGCCAATTTGCAGAGGCCATAATGAAACGAGTGAAAAAAGAGCGTGATTTCAAAAGTGGATAGATCCAAATAAAAACCAGCAATCTCTTGATCTATTTCATTTACGGGAAATGTAAAGAAAAAACCATTCTTATATGGAGTCACATGTGCAAGCAATTCAAAGTAGGCGCGAATTTTCCCTCGCACCGTTTCAATGAATCTGGATCCGGTCTCTTGCTTTATTTTTTCCTTGCCGAATCCCAGCAATCCATGATCGCGTATATGCAGTTTTTCGAGCAACTTTTTATTTGCAAAATCATAAATATAGAGAACCCCCACCATGGTTTGGCAGAGAACAATAACATCAGGATTAACCGTACTCGAACAGAGAAGAAAATTATGGGTTTCGAAATAGTCATAACCTTGCAAAATATCCTGCTTTGGGAAAAAATTCTCTATGAATTTCCCATTTCGATCATGAGTGGCCAGGACAAAAGATTCATTTCGGCTCAGGGCAATGATTTGACCCTTATTTCCAAAACAAAAAGCTCTGGGATACGCGTGACCAAACGACAATTCCCTGACAAATTGACCATCTCGGTTAAAGACAGCAATTTTGGGTAAATTGATATCCGAAACATAGACAGAATCATTTCGAATGCGAATGCAAGATGGCTGCAAAAACTCACCAGGGCCTTTGCCTTGTTTCAGATAGGTATTGACTTTTTTCCCCTGGTCATCATATACGATGATTTGTTTTAAATTCCAATCAATGGCATGTAGATAATTTCGGCTGTCACACTGTGCATCCAAAAAGTTTCCTATATCTTGTTTTACTTTGGATGCACAGGAAAAATTTTCCACAAAATTTCCGCATACGGAAGCCAGTCGATAAAGCCGAAAATGGCTATCGCTCATATTGAATAGAGACTTTTTTTCGCAGCAAGCGAAAAACAAAATAATAAAGATGCAAATCGATAGTATTATTGGTTTTCTTCTTTCCATAGCCACCGCAGCCTCAGAAAATTCGAGTCACTCAATCCCTGGGTTCAAAATAATCCCGCAGCTCGGCCAGGGTGGTATCATTTTTGGGCATGTCGCGCACGATCTTGCCGTTTTCGAGAATAGCGATGCGGGTACACACCTCAGAGATGTGGCTGAGATCGTGGCTGGAGACAATCATAGTAGTGCCGAGACGCTGGTTCATGTCTGTGAGCAATTTTTTCAGCCGGATCTGCGAGGTGGGGTCCAGATTGCTGAACGGTTCATCGAGAATCAGGACCTCAGGATCGATGAGCATGGCCGCGGCAATGCCGACTTTTTGCTTGTTGCCGGCGGACAATTCGCGGATATATTTTTTGCCCAAACCGAGGATCTGGCCATTGAAAAAGGTGTCAAAACGCTC
>CAYNUX010000344.1:0-4744 GCA_964400115.1 uncultured Cytophagia bacterium | reverse complement strand
ATCGATCTGGCATTCCACAGGCCAATGACGCTCATGCAGGGGGATACATTTTCGATTGCCGGGGACTGCCCAATCCCGGTCGGTCGATAGAATATCAATCTCTTACGGGTCAGGATGATAAAGTGGTAGCCTATCTCGAATCTTTCTCGCAAGTGGAACAATTCTACCAACATACGTTCGCTCTCGTACATCAACATGCGGAATCATTTGCATCACGAGGATTTAAAGAGTTATCAGTTGCTTTTGGATGTACAGGAGGTCAACACAGATCGGTTTATCTCAGTGAACGGCTCGCAAAGGATTTGAAAAAACTTGGCTACCGGGTCTCACTTTGTCATATGGACAAACCTTAACCTTTTTTTTGTATATGATTAAAACTGCCCTTATATTGGCTGCAGGTTTTGGGAAGCGATTAAGGCCTTTAACCCTTTCCACCCCTAAAGCGCTCATTCCGATATTGCACAGACCTTTATTGGAATGGATTCTAATGCGGCTATCCCGTCAGGGAATCGAGCGTTTTTTTATCAATTCGCATCATCTCTCAGAACCATTGATCGCCTATATCGAATCGAGCAGTTTTGCGGACAGATGTGTGATCATCCAGGAACCGCAAATACTGGAAACCGGCGGTGGAATTAAAAACATGATAACACGAGCAGAAATCGATGAAACCGTACTGGTTCACAACTGCGATATATTCAGCACTGTCGACATCCGGAAGGTGGCCGAACAGCATAAAAAAGAGAACAATCAAGCAACCCTTGTTGTGATGCATCGCCAATCCAGTCGGTATTTGATATTCAATTCTGACCTATATTTGTGCGGCCGGGGATTACCTCTGGAAGAATCGAAAACTCTATGGGCACGAGACTGTTCACAACCTGTTTATCTCGCATTCAATGGGATTCAGATCATCGAGCCCTCACTTTTCAGATCCCATCCGGGAAGCACATTTTCCAGTATCGATGTATATCTGTCGGCTGCCGGTAAGCACCAGCCGGTCAGGGGCTATTTGATGCGGGAAGGATATTACAAAGACGTGGGAAAACCCGAAACGCTGAAAATGATAGAGCAGGATATCAAAAAGGGTGAATATAAATAGAATCCCCGGGCGAAGATCAAGGGCACCCGGGGATATGGGGCATTCAAGACTGTCGAGCATTTTGAGCAATATGTCTCAATCGTGGTAAGATATGCGCTAAATTCTTTGGGTTCCCTCCCGGATCTCCAAAAGAAAAGTAAACCTGGTCGAAAAGCATCTGCAGTTCTTTATAGGTTTCGACAGCTGTTGATTCGGGTTCATACACCGTGTAATTCGGACAAAGGCTTTCCTGAGCATCTTCAATAGAGTCAAATACATTAGCAGCGAGAAAAGCAAAAATCGCCGATCCGAGGCTCGTTACTTCACTTTCAGGTACCATAACTTTCTTGTCGAGTACATTGGCATAGACCTGATTCAAAAGCGGATTCCGTTGTGGAATCCCTCCTCCGTTTATGACGCGTTCTATGGGAACACCATATTTTTCCATTTGATTAAAAATAATCACAGTATGCATTGCCGTGCCTTCGATAGCGGCAAAGAGCTCATCCTGAGCAGTGGTTGCCAGGGTAAGACCGAGAGTCATGCCTCCCAGTTCCGGATTGACAAGGATATTACGGTCTCCATTATCCCAGCACAATCTCAGCAATCCGGTTTGTCCGGCATGATAATCTTTTAACGAATCAGACAGAGTGGCCAGATCTTTATCAGAGCGTTTAGCAATGGCATCGAATACATCACCGACAGCAGACAACCCTGCCTCGATCCCCCAGTAATCGGGATGTATGGAACCATTCACGACCCCACTTACACCAGGAATAACCTGCACATCTTTGCCAATAGCCATGATACAAGTCGATGTTCCAACGACATTGACAACATCGCCTTCCCTGATTCCGGCTCCTATGGCATCCCAGTGGGCATCGAGTGCTCCGACAGGAATGGGAATACCCGGTTTAAGTCCGAATTTGTGCGCCCATTCCGGACTCAGGAAACCGGCTAACTCAAAAGACGTGGCATAATAGCCACTCAAATGATCCCGTACATCCCCCAGCAGAGGGTCAACCGCTGATAGAAATGACGCCGAGGGAAGCCCCCCCAAGTGTTCATGTACCATCCACTTGTGTCCGGCTGCACAGCTACTGCGTTTTACCTGATCGGCTTCTTTAATGCCACAAAGCATGGCAGTGACAAGATCACAATTTTCAAAAGCAGAGAAAAACTTTTCGCGTTTATGGGGATTATAACGCAGCCAATGTAAAACTTTTGCCAGGCCCCATTCGGAAGAATACACACCTCCGCACCATTGAATATTTTCAAGATCCAATTCATGGGCTTTGGCTGTAATTTCTCCAGCCTCTTTTTTGGCTCTATGATCGCACCACATATAATAATCATCGAGAGGCTTTAGCGAAGAATCAACGGGTACAACAGTAGAACCTGTGGTATCGACAGCAAGGGCGAGAATTTCGTGACCGTCGATATCGGCTTGTTCGACAGACTTTTTGAGCGCCTTTTCAAAGGCTTCAATCTGATCTATAGGTCGTTGTGTTGCCCAATCAGGATCCGATGATTTTCGAATAAGCTCAAAGGATTCTGAAGCGGATGCCAAGCGTCCTTGTTCATGATCGAAAATAGATACTCGAACACTCTGGGTGCCAAAATCCACACCTGCCACTTTTGCCATAACATACCCCGCTGTTTTATTATAATTAGACCCAGTATTTACTGGTGATCATCTCTATGCGAAAATAACTGGGTTGGATCAATTTGGAATTTTTTCAAGAGATGATCATAGGTTATATTGGCATTTTGAAGAATTTTCTCCTTACTCGAAGGCGATAGAAATGACCCTTTGATGCCATTTCTGGAAATTTGCATCAATTGATCTACATTCAGATGAAACGTTTCCGCTGCCAACAAGTATTCAGAAGTGATGGTTGTATTAAAAACTTGAGGATCATCGGTATTTAATGTAATCAGAATGCCTCTGTTCAAAAAATAGCCAAACGGATGTTCCTTAAGATTCCTGACGATATTGAGACGAACATTAGAGGTAATACATTGGGTCAATGGAATCTGCTTTTTTGACAATAAATCCAAAAGAGATTCATCCTCGATTGCCATCGTGCCATGATCGATTCGTTCGGCATGCAAAAGTGTCAAAGCATCCCAAATACTTTGGGGTCCCATGGCTTCACCGGCATGAACGGTCCGGTGCATCCCGAGCTCCAACGCCCTGGCAAACGGTTTTGTGAACAAGTGCTGAGGAAATTTTCCTTCATCACCAGAGAGCCCGATTCCTACGACAAAAGGATGATTCAGTTCATGTACCTGTTCTATAGCATCCAGGGCTGCTTCAGGCCCCATAGAACGCAGCAAATTAATGACCAGGCGCGTCTCGATATGATCTTTGACACCTGATTGCAATGTCTGCTTGTGTATTGCATCGATTATATGCTCCAGCGTGTGACCCAAGGCCAGGTATTTTTGAATCGCACAATCGAACTCGACATAAGTCACTTTTTGCTCGATTAAACTTTCCAAGAGTTCATCAGTGATACGAATCAAGTCATCGAGTTCACGGATATTATTAGAGACAGTTTTCATACCGTCTACAAATTCAGTTAAATTGGTAAAACGATACAAAGAATGAATCTGATCCGCGCGATCGGGTATCCCCGGAACATTGTTGCGTTTCATCATATAGATGGCTGTATCGGGTCGGATGGATCCCTCAAGATGACAATGCAACTCCACCTTGGGCATATCACGGATAAAGGCTAAAAGGTTATCATTTACCACACAATGCCCCTTACGACTAGTCCTCCCACTCACCCAAATGAATCAGTGACTGTGTAAAAATAGGAATTATTTTAAAAAAATAAAGTGATTTATGCCAAATTTCAGGTTTTCAACCCACTTTTTTTGAAAATTCTCGATCTGGCGTCAAAAACGATAGAGAGTCGACTTGCAAGCAAGGTGCACCATAATTGAAATCGATTCTTCCTTCCAGCAGATAGGGCCGGGTTCGAGACATCATATGAATAAATTTTGTAAAAGTTTTTGGAAAAAAAATGGTTTCATAAATATCGGTTGTATCTTCAAAGCTGACAAACTCCATCAATTCCTTATTCTTTGTACTCACCACTTTGCCGGTTATAAGCCACCCAATCATACGAACATGTTTATCAATATGCAGACTCTTATCTTTAGCCGGAACGATATCCAATTGGCGTATATGCTGGGTATAAAGAGAAAGCGGATGCCGGCTGGCCAGAAAACCCAGTGTTTCGATCTCATGCGCTATCATTGTTTGCATGGAATATTGAGGAGGTTTGGGCAAAGTTGGCAGCGAAGAATCAGATTCGAATAAAGAAAGGGTCTGTTGATCATCCGGCTCTGAATTTTTCTTATGAGCCGAATTCCATTTGAGTTGCCAAAGCAACTCGGGACGACTTTTGGGTTCCAACTGATCGAAACATCCCGATTTGATCAAGAGTGCAGAGTCAGAGTCATCCAACCGTGTTCGATATAGAAAATCTTTAAACGAGCTATAGGGTTTTGTTTTTCTCTGGTCCACGATTTTATGCATGGCATTTCGAGACAAGCCTTTGATTTGCATAAAGCCGATTCGTATAAATTCACCTTTACCGGAATAGCAGAACTCGCTTTGATTGATATCGGGCAAACGTATCGAGCATC
>CAYNUX010000343.1:0-4745 GCA_964400115.1 uncultured Cytophagia bacterium | reverse complement strand
TAAACCCGAAGAACGAACCGTATGAACCGGGCAAGAGTTTTATCTGGAAGAAGGTATGATTCTCGAGCTGTGGGAAAACGAGCTCGTCATTTTAGGAAAAACAGGATTACATGGACATGTGACTCGCGGTTTTCTCGAGATCAGAGGAGACCATTTCAGAGCCTCGGGATCTGAGGATAAAAAGATTCAGATCGACGCATATTTGATGTTTTACAATACAGCGGGTTTTGTCGAGCTTGAGAATGGCCGGTTCGGGTATATCTGCCTGGTCTGTCATCAGGCGAAAATGGATCGGATACGTACAAAAGATCTTGTTATCTATGCCAATTGTAATTCGCAAGGGACATTGGGAGAACAGCATGCAGAATATCCGGTCGAGAATTATGATGTCATTTTGACGAACAGTGAAATTGTCGATGCTTCGTTATTTGAGGTTTACAGTGTCAATGTCTATATCAACAGTTGTTCGATTCAGAGCGACATGATTGTCTGTGAAAAAGGGGTTTTCCCATCCTCTGCTTCGTTGCTGTTGCGAGCAGACGACGGTGAAAAAAGAGAAAAGCTGGAAAAGAGAATAACCACTGATTTGAACTATAAACAAGAACAACAACAATTGTTTGATCCGATAGTAGTTGATCCGGCGAAAGCTCAGGCAGTATTAGACCGATTGACATTTCTGCATGTTTATGTCGATACCCGGCTGCTGATGATGAATTCGATGCTGTCGGAGATGAGCAATTCGAGTTTGGTCGTTCAATCGAAAGCGCATTTGACCGTGTTGCGTCCGTTGACCCCCGCAGCGCCTGCGATTCTCATCAATCTCAAATTGATTAATGGATATATTGGTGTGACAACCCTGTCCCCGGCAGCTGCGTTGGCAGCTCCACTTGTGGTAATGGGTTTAGTTGTCATTGATGCGGTGTTGGTCTATCATTTGATCGATGCGTTGCCGATAATCCAGGAATATGCCAGGATAGAGCTCAAACGGGCCAGGGAAGCTATCAAAGATCGTCAGATTCTGTTCGATGCAGGTGTTGAGTATCGCCCGGATGAGGGCTGTGATTTTGTGATGAAAATAACCGGAGATGCGTCAATTGAAGTGGATTGGCAAAACCGGGTTATCCGTCCTCACTTTCAATTGGATCAGGATATCGAATTTTCAGAAGAGGCGCCCTTTTTTGAAATCAAGTGGCTGAAGGCTCTTGCCGGTTTGATAATTTCCGGGAAACCCGGAAATATAGCCGAGCGGATAACGGTTCGCGCCTTGTCTCTGGGTTTGCCTCTGTTTGGCGACGTTGAGTTGAGCCATTTGGAGCTGCCCCATGGTTTGGATTTCACCACCAACGGCAGTGTGACGCTGACACGGAACAGCATATCGAAATCAGTATTGATTGGTGCGGGTGATGGTTTTATGAGCCATGGCAATCAATACAATATCAATTTTGGTGCAGGTGACAGGAGTGAGATTTCAGTAAAGGGGAATTGCTGTTTTGATAATGATCTGTTTTATCGGGATGTACAGGTGACACAATGGGGCTCTGATCGAGTAAGCGAATATGCTGGCCAATGCGCGTTACCTGTCAAAGCGAATGTTTATTTTAACAGCTGTTGGTTGCCGTCGGGCCGTCAGGTCAAGGTTGTGACGCAAAACGACGGCAACAGTGCAGGTCCGGTGATCACATCATTTTTTGACCAGGGTTGGTCGGGTTCATTCGAGGTATTCGGTTATGGTTGGGACACCGTCATGCCGCCGGGATTTGTGGGGAATCCCTATGATCCGCCTCTGGTCAAGGATGCGCCGCAGTTTTATGGTTTTCTGTTCGAGGGCGCAACGGTTGATGAGGACAAGATCAAGACGGCCTATCGAGAGATCCGCGAGGGTTGTGGCGATGAGGGAAAGTCGGCGTGTTTCCAAGTGGTTGGTCACCAGGGACGCGCATACGGCAGTTTTGTTCTGGCTGATGGAATGGATCCCGAGTTTCTCTATCTTTATCGGCGGGATATCCGCGATACGGATTGGGGCTCCCCCCTTCCGGGTTCGATGATCGATGCATCGGAAAAGCCGGTTTATTATTTCACAGACAAGACGGTTCAAGCGGGCAAGAGTTACGATTATCGGGTTCATGCTTCATTTGCGGATCATAACACCAGCAGCGAGAAATACAATGTATTTATTCCACCCATGAACAAGGGACCTCGTCTGAGCGATCCGCGACAATTCAAATTGTGTTCGGACAGCAACAGCGGCAGTGTAGAGGTCTATTATGTATTTCCTTCGGATGTGGGGTATGAACAGCTGGTGCATGAATGGTCGTGTTCTGTTCAGCCGGTTCTGCAAGAGTGGTACGCCTGCGCGACGGGCGGATTGTCTTTCCGCACGGCGTTTGTTGACGGAGCACGATTACTGTCGTTGATATCGGATCGATCGGAGCTGATCGGAGGAAATGATGATCAGACTCTGGCCAACATCTATATGGATCTGGCGACCTATAGCGAATTTCGGTTTCCCTCAGGCGATCGTGTGGTAGCGCTGGTGATTTCGGGCGGGATGTTGTCGAACAGCTATGGCTGGGAGGATCCGAATCAGAGCCAGGTGATTGTTTCAATGAAAGAGTCGGATCTGGATGCGTATTTTGATGAATGGCGATTGCAGGAGATATTTGCCCACGAGTTGGGTCATGCCTTTGGGATCAGGGATCATTCCGATAATCTCCCCCGTTTGGCGCCTTATGCGGGGCATAGCGTTATGCGTACGGGCAACAAGTATACCGAGCCTCCTTGGCCGGGTGATCACAAGACGGCATTTGGTTTTTTGAGCGATGAGCTGATCACGCTTTATCGTGACTCGCGTTTTCTGTATATCACCGAGAGCGAGAAAGTGGGTCAAAGCAACAATCTGACACCGGTGAATCAGCCGGATAACGGAGTATTGCCTGGGTCGCGTTTCAGCCTGGAATGGCGTGACGCTCAAAAGACGATTGCGTCTATCAGCTTCGAAGATGCGGTTGATCCGGCCTGTATCTATTATTGGGTTTATGGCGACGGCAAGGCCGAAATTTTTCAGCCGGTTGAGGATTTTACTTACATTTTTCCAAAAAGCGCTAAGCAAAAGACCATCATATTGCGTGTAACCGATCCTCGCACCGGCATGATGGCCCGCAGTCTACCGGTGGAGGAGGAAACGATCATACGTCTGGATCTGGGGTGCGGCGAGTATGGTGACGAGTCGCATTATGTAAAGCTCGATTTGTTTCTTCAGGATCCTCTGCAGGGAGCGTTTCAGGAGCGCTATTTCACGACTTTTACGGATCTTGTTGCTTATTATGACCCACCGGTTCAGGATCGGGTGAGCGACTGGGGCGTTCGCTATCGCGTCGCCTCCAATGTGAACTGGAATGATCTGGAGAGTGCAGTAGCCGACGGTCGTCTGGATCCACCGTATGATCTGGTGACGGTGAATTATCCGCCGGCTTGGGCAAAAGAACTTCCGGATCCGTTTCAGGTGGCGTCGGTTCTTAAGGCCGACGGCATTTTTCGTATGAATGTACTGAGTGATGAAGAGGATGCGGTTGACGCGGACTATGTGTCCAAGGTCAAGGCGGCATTCATGACGTCTGAATATACCTATGTTCAAAACCGCACGTCATCTATGATTAAGGATGTAGCGCCGATCTGGAGTGTGGACGACTGGCGTCTGGAGGTACAAAAGCGGCCGGGCGATGTCTATCTCAAACGTCTCGACCTGGGTTCAGGGGCAGCCGGATTCAAGGGCCCGAATCAATACCATTACAACATGGGCGAAGATCTGGATTGTCAGATGCCGAACAGCAAGGGCAAGACGGTTTTTCAGGAGCGGCATAGGACCACTTATTCTGATTTTTCCTGGAGTTTCACGCCGGCACGCCTGGAGATCTGGGATTCACCGATCTATGTTCCACATGTGATCGTTGCCCGAGTGGACTGGCGGGATCTGGGGCCGGCGGTAGCGGATGGTCGACTGGATCCGCCGTATGATCTGGTGACGGTGAATCATCCGGACTACAAGAATGCAGGCCAGATTCCGGATCCTTATGAAGTGGTTTCCGTTTTGCGGCCGGGCGGTGAGTTCAGGATTAATTTTTACGATTTCGATTATCAGGCTCTGCCGGCGAGCTATCTGGAGTCGTTGAAAAAGGCGTTCGGCAGTGATTATGTCAAGAGTGTAGCTAAAAAGAATAGAGCTGATAATTATGCTCCGATCCGCGATAAAGACGATGTGATGCTTGCGATCGTCAAGAATGTATCGGATATGTGGCACAGTGAAAAAGAGCCAGTTTCTGAGATCGAGTGGGAAATGTCGGCATCGATTCCTCAAGAGTTCGATCTTGAGCCGAACTATCCGAATCCATTCAATCCAAAGACGACGATCAGTTATCGCTTGCCTGAAGAGCGCGAGGTATCGATAGCGATATACAATTGCGTAGGCGAGCCGGTTCGTCAATGGCCGGTTTCGTGCTGTCCGGCCGGCAGCCATACGGCCGTCTGGGACGGCCGGGATGATCGGGGTCAGCTTTCTTCGAGCGGAGTCTATATTGTTCGGATATCAGCGGGTGATGAACATCGAACGCTCAAGATTTTGCTGATGAAATAGGATGTTTTGAATAGTATCCGCCTGATTTTCGCGTGGATCGCTTGGGGCGGCAACGGCTGTGGCATGATATTTGCAATCAATTGTTGGTGTGATGAACAAGTGACTAATCTACATA
>CAYNUX010000342.1:0-4753 GCA_964400115.1 uncultured Cytophagia bacterium | reverse complement strand
ATCCTGTTTTTCTTGAGCAGAGACAAATCTAAAACAAAAAGAAAATCCTCGATTCGTGAACTGTTACATGCGGCAAAAAATAAAAATCTTTTGGCCATATCTTTTGCCGGATTTGCAATCGAATTTGTCGTGATCGCCACGCTTTACATGGCGCCCATTATTCTTAAAGAAAACCTGGATCCGGGTAACTTTTGGCGAGTCTTTGTACCGGGAATCATCCTTGGGCTTATTGCCCTGAGAATCAGCAGCTCACTGGTCAAAAAAAAATCATTTCTCTGGTGTTGTTATCACCTTATTTTTGTTGGTCATACCGAGTAGTATTGGTTTCTTAAAAACAATCAAAAAGGAAACCTTTATAGGACAGAATGATGCTCATCAAGAGATCATCTTGCCCTATAAAGTGATTCAGATTTCAGGATCGAAGGAATTCGACAAATTTTTGATAATCGGGTTTCATGATTACGCTTTGTTTAGACTTGTTCATGGCGTCCTCAAGCGTCTGAGGCAACTCTATCTCTTTTCCAATGACTGTAGAGACAATGTCTTCAAACTTGCCAGGATGAGCCGTTGCGAGCACAATGGCCTTTGCACGTTTCAGGGCTTTATGTTGATGACGAAACCGTTCCAGTGCTTTAAGACCAACTGCCGTATGAGGATCCACGAGAGTGTTCAATTCTTCATAGACCTCTTGAATCGTCTCCCGGATGGCAGAATCATCAACACTATCCGACCACAGGTGGTCCCGAATGCTTTTCCAATCGTCATTATAGAGAGACCGTATGCGGGCCCAGTTGCTGGGATCCCCAACATCCATCGCGGTGCTTAGGGTTTTTTGTGAAGGTCGAGGCTCGTAATTGCCGGATTCCAAATAATCGGGTACGACACGGTTAGTGTTCACGGCAGCGATAAACTGTTCGACGGATAGACCCATGGCTTCTGCATACAGTCCGGCAGTCAAATTGCCGAAATTACCACTGGGGACAGACACTACAATGCTCTCATTCGGGTCATCCATCAAGCTGGTGATGGCCCAAATATAGTAAAAAGATTGCGGGATCAGACGTCCCACATTGATAGAATTGGCAGAACTGAGAATGAGTTTAGAATTAAGATCCGGGTCACTGAATGCTTTTTTGACCAGTGACTGACAGTCATCAAATGTGCCCTGAATCTCCAAAGCATGCACATTGCCTCCAATGGTGGTAAGCTGTTGTTCTTGCAACATGCTTACCTTACCAGAGGGATAGAGCAAAACAACCCGAAATCCGGGTACCTTATAAAATGCATGAGCCACAGCACTGCCCGTGTCCCCTGAGGTTGCAACGAGGATGGTAGTCAGATCATTGGGGGCAGGATTCAAAGCTGCCATAGTTTTGGCCATGAATTGAGCGCCAAAGTCTTTAAAAGAGAGCGTGGGGCCGTGGAATAATTCCAGGATATAGAGCTCATCATCGATCTGTTTCAGCTCGGGTCCAAAATCATAAGCTTGTTCAATTATACTTTCGGTCAGTCCGGGATTGAGATCAGTTGGGATGCATTTTTGAACCATAAACTCTGCCAACCGATTAAATGAATAAGCGGAAATAATTTCCAGTTCTTCCTCGGTGATGCGAGGGAACTTGACAGGGATATACAAGCCGCCGTCAGGAGCTTGTCCCTTGAATAAGGCCTGGGTAAAACCTGTTACAGCAGTTTCACCGTGCGTGCTGACGAATTTCATAACTCCTCTCAATTGATCAAATGACAACCATTGGGATTTATAGGCGAAAAAAAAGTGTCACACTCGATATGATGTTTTGTAAAGGCTAATGCCATCTCTGATGCAATCAGTTCGGCCTGGTTCTGATCAAACGTAAAAGCAAAAACACTCGGTCCGCCACCCGCAATAGAACAGCCAATGGCTCCGTTTTCCATTGCAGCGTTTTTGACATCGTAAAATCCTGGAATCAACGTGGCGCGGGCAGGTTCGATGATAAAATCTTCCATATAGCGAGCCAGGCCATTCTTGTCTTTTAAAAAGAAAGAAGAAACATAGGCTGCGACGTGCCCCCATTGCTTAACAGCCAGTCCCAAAGGTATCTCTTTGGGCAGGGCTGCCCTGGCTTCTTTGGTTGGCAATTCAAAGTGGGGATGGACGACCACTACGATCAAATCCTCCGGAAAGGGGCAAGACACAAGACTCAGAGGCTCATAATTGGGTATAACCACCAATCCGCCCATGATACAGGGAGCTACATTGTCGGCATGCCAGGCACCCGAGATGAATTTTTCTCCTTCCATAGCGCAAGTAACGAGTTCTTCATGGTTGAAGGGATTGTCAAACAGGGCATTCGCAGCGACCAATACCCCGGCCGAACTGGCAGCAGAACTCCCCATTCCGGAACTGAGCGGAACGTGTTTATCGAGAGTAATGTCCATGCCCTGTCTTGTGCCCAACTTTTGAGTAAAACACTCAAGAACGTGAATCATGAGATTTTCACGGGCAGAAAATGAAAGTTTATGACCTTCTGGTCCCGTGATCTCTGAAATACGAATTTCTTTTTTATGGCTGAATTTCACACCGATACGATCAAGAGGCTCTTGGATGGCGAGACCCATAATATCAAATCCACAACCGAGATTCGCTACTGTCGCTGGTGATGATACAAGACATTGTTTAGGACTCATGGTTTTCCGCAATCAGTTGAGGTGAAAGGCGAGACTAATTATATCGGCCAGAACTCCGGCAGCAGTCACTTCCCGGCCTGCACCCGGACCTTGAATCAATAAAGGAGTCTCTACATATCGATGCGTAAATATCCTCACAATATTATCTGTCGCTTTACAATGAGCCAGATCGCTCTGCTCATCGATGGTGTGTATTTGCACACTGCATTTACCATCCTGGATTTCAGCAAGATAGCGGATGACCTTATGTTCTTTATAAGCAGCTTTAAGCATGGTCTCATACTGGTCGTCCAGGCTTGGCAGGTTTTGCCAAAACTCTTGTACCGACAGATCCTTCCATTCGGAGGGAATGAGAGCATTTACCTCGATATCATCCAGCTCTAAACTCAATCCTATTTCCCGGGCCATGATTAACAATTTTCTGCCTACGTCCATTCCTGCCAAATCATCACGCGGATCCGGTTCGGTATAGCCATTGTCAAATGCATATTTTACGACCTGGCTGAAAGAAAAATCGTTTGACAAACGGTTGAACAAAAAACTCAACGTGCCTGAAAGAATACCTTCGATGCGGATAACTGTATCTCCGCTATGTATCAAGCTCTGGATTGTGCTAATAATCGGCAACCCCGCTCCAACCGTCGTTTCATACATATAATGCAACCGGTGGTCGCGAGTCAACTTTCTCAGCGTTTTATAATAATCGAGTCCCATGGTATTGGCCTTTTTATTCGGCGTAACCACATGAAGCCCGTGTTCGAGCCAGGTTGCATAGCGTGACGCGATATCAGCACTTGCAGTACAATCGACCAGGATGACATTACTGAGGTTCATTTCGAGAATATGGTTTATCCATTTATCCAGATCCACCGGCTCTCCTTTTTCATCCAGGAGAGATTGCCAATGGTCGACGTCCAGCCCTTTGCGCTCAAAAACCATTTTTTCCACATTTGCAATACCACAAACGAGCAGAGAGAGATCGGATTCGCGGAACAGTTTCTTACTCGTGCCTGAGACCTGACTCAAGAGAGTACTCCCAATGTTGCCCGTTCCCATGATAAACAGATGGGCACTTCTGGTAGAGAGATAAAAAGAAGAATGGATCACATTGACGGCCTTGACAGCATGCTTGCTATCTACGACGAGCGAAACATTACGTTCCGATGAGCCCTGCGCAATGGCAATCACATTGACGGCGTTGGTGCCCAGTGCGGCAAAAAGTTTTCCTGCAATTCCGGGAGTCCCGTGCATGTTCTCGCCTACAGCGGCGATCATGGTCAAATTATCCACTGCTTCGATGGTGTCTATCTTTCGTGCCAGAATTTCAGCTTCAAATTCTTTTTTCAAGGCATCACAGGCACTCTGGGCCTGCTCGGTTTTAACCACAAAGCAGATACTGTGTTCTGAAGAGGCCTGGGAGATCATAATGACATTGATATCTGCTTTTGCAAGAGTGGCAAAGAGTCTTCCAGAGACTCCGGGAACGCCGACCATACCACTTCCCTGCACATTGATCAAAGATATACCGGCAAAGGAAGCGATCCCTTTTACAGGGTGATCGCCATCACCGGCTTGTTTGGAAATAATCGTGCCCGGACTCTGCGGGCGCAAGGTATTTTTAATGAGCACGGGAATGTTCTTCTGAATCGCAGGCACCAATGTTTGCGGATGAATCACCTTGGCACCAAAATAAGACATTTCCATAGCTTCTTCATAACTCACCCGGGGTAACACAAAGGCATCCGGTACGAGTCGCGGATCAGCGCTCATAAATCCATCCACATCGGTCCAGATTTCCAGCTGTTCGACGTGCAAGGCGGCGGCAATGATCGCTGCCGAATAATCGGATCCTCCCCTGCCGAGATTTGTCGTAATATCTTCTTCACAGCTGGCAATAAAGCCAGTGATCACATAGATTTGTTCCTGCTGGATGTACTGATTGATAGCCTCATGCGTAGATGCAAAAAATACCCGGGCACCATTGAAACGCTTTTCAGTGCGAATGAGATTTCGAGCATCGATATATGTTGCTTTGAACCCTTTATTTTCGATCATGGCTGTCATGAGCCTGGCCGACAAGCGTTCC
>CAYNUX010000341.1:0-4796 GCA_964400115.1 uncultured Cytophagia bacterium | reverse complement strand
GGAGCATCGAGCAATACCAGATCAACTGGCAAAAACGGAAGATGTCTGGCATCGGCCAGTAACAGATGAATGTTTTTTATATTCAAACGCCTACAGTTTTGCGTTATTTTATTCAGACGAGACAACTGGTGATCAGCGCTAAAGATATCGCTCTTTTCGGCTGTCAATTCCGCAAGATGGATACTTTTTCCGCCGGGAGCTGCGCATACATCAGCAATTTTCCAGCCAGCATGCGGCCGAGCCACCATCGCAACCAATCCTGCACTCGCATCCTGAACGGTTATTTTGGCATTTTTTAAAAGTCGTTGTTGTTGCGCAAAATTCATGCCTTTTACAGTCACATATCCAGGCACAGCACTGGATATGATTTCTAAATCCATGTCCCTGGCCAGTCTAAAAAACGTTTCGCGATCATTGGAAATACGTAATGAAAGCCCAGGATGCGTGTTGCTGTCTTTTAGCAGTTTTTCTGTTTCGGCCATTCCGAGTTGGTTGATCCAATTTTCTACCAACCATTCAGGAAATGAATAGCGAATAGCCAGGGATGGGATGGGATTTTTTTCGGTACGATGATCGGGTAATGAAACCGTCTGTCTGAGAAAATTCCGCAGCACAGCATTTACCAGACCTTTCAAATGTTTTCGTTTGCGTTGCTCAGTCAATGCAACCGAGCTATGCACCACAGCATGGGCTGGTACACGTTCGAGCATAGCTAATTGATAAAATCCTAAATGTAAAATTAAATGAACAACCGGATCGAGCTTTGAACCCTCTTTTACAAATGCGGCAACATAGTAATCCAGTGTCAGACGATAGCGAACAACACCGCGTACGAGTTCACTAAAGAGAGCGGCATCGGCAGGGATGAGCTTGTGAGCCGACAATGTTTGTTCAACCACAACATCGGAATACCCAATCCGTTCCTGAATTCGTTCCAAAGCTTCCAGTGCGAGCTGACGTACATGGAGACCGGGTACAAGAACGGATTTATTCATCAGTTTCGGCCATGTTATGAAAACAATCGTTTTCAGTAACTCGATAGCCACGAATAAACTCTGCCGCGGACAAGGCATTTTTTCCGGTTGGTTGCAATTTCAGGATTTCCAGAATTCCTTTACCCGTTTGAATAGTTAGGGGACCGTTTTTTCCGGCTTTAACGACGCACCCGGAGATTTTTTCCATAGTTTGTGTGTCCACCAGCCTGGAACGAAGAATTTTAATGACCTGATCTCTAAACAAGACAGTACAACCGGGCACAGGTGAAAGGCCGCGAATCAAATTGTGTAGATCTATTGCCATCTTTTGCCAATCCAAAAATCCCAACTCACGATTTATTTTAGGGGCCTTGGTCACCTCGCCGATCTGAGCTTTGGATACAAGGGAATGGGTTTCCAATCCTTCGATGGTTTGTAAAACCAGATCACTGCCCAGCTCTTTTAATTGCGCATAGAGTTCTCCTGCTGTGATATCAGGATCGATATCAACTCGTTTTTGCATCAACCATTCTCCGGTATCGATTTGTCTGTCGATGAAAAATGTCGTGATACCCGTTTCTTTCTCACCGCGAATAAGAGCCCAATTGATCGGTGCTGCGCCCCGGTATTTGGGAAGTAATGAGGCATGTAAATTGATCGTTCCTTTTGAGGGGATAGAAAATACCTCATAAGGCAAAATCCGAAACGCAACAACGATAAACAGATCCGCTTTTAATCGATCCAGCTGATCGATAAAATGCGGATCTTTGAGCTCTTTAGGCTGCAAAACAGGCAAATCATGCTGCAAGGCCATCTTTTTAACGGCAGAATAGCTTATTTTTTTGCCACGCCCAGACGGTTTATCTGGCGCGGTCACCACAGCTCGAACATCATGTTTGCTGGCAATCAGCGATTTTAATGTGGGCACAGCAAAATCAGGTGTGCCCATAAATACAATATTCATAGTATTATCAGGAACCGGCATTTGCTTTTTTGGCAACAGCTGATTTGCCGAACTCAATTTTGACATTATCAGCTACCTTGACTACGATTGTCCCTTCCTTATCCTTAATGGATACAATGGTGCCATAGATACCCCCCGCGGTAACGATTTGGTCGCCTTTTTCCAACTTTTCCAGCATTTGCCGATGTTCTTTTTGTTTCTTTGCCTGGGGACGAAAAATCAAGAAATACATAATGGCAAAAATCAGAATAAATGGCAACAATACCCCGATAGGATTCCCTTGACCGCCATTTTGTCCGGACCCTCCGGCAGCGGCGAGTAAAATCATCATTTCATTCACGTCAACCTCCTAAGATAGTGATGTGTTCTGATTATAAGTGTTATAAAACTGCTTTTTCCAGGAGAGATAGCGATCGTCAACTATGGCTTGCCTGGCCTGGCTCACCAATCGCAGATAAAAAAACAAATTATGGTAACTCAATAGCCGTAGCACGAGCAATTCTTTGGCATTATATAAATGACGCAAATACGAGCGGGTAAATCGGGTACACGTATAGCATTGACAATCAGGATCTAATGGGCCAAAATCGTCTTTATAACGAGCATTTTTAATGTTCACTTTACCCTGCCAGGTAAAGACAGACCCGTTTCTGCCATTACGAGTGGGCAGAATGCAATCGAACATATCCACACCGCGTTCAATGGCTTCCACAATATCCTCGGGTTTTCCCACACCCATAAGATAGCGGGGTTTCTCTTTTGGTAATATTTCAGTGCATATCTGGGTCATTTCAATCATTGCTGATTTGGGTTCGCCCACTGACAAGCCACCAATAGCATAGCCGGGAAAGTCGAGCTCCAAGAGTGCATTGGCACTGGCCTGCCGTAAATCAGTATACACACTTCCCTGGACAATAGCAAACAACGATTGTTCAAAATCATGTAAAAAAGATGTTTTCTTAAATGCGTCCAGGCTTCTTTCAGCCCATCGAACGGTCAATTCATGCGCATTTCGGGCAACCCCGTAATCGCACGGATAGGGAACGCACTCATCGAGAACCATCATAATATCTGAGCCGAGATTGCGTTGTACCTCGACGACCTTTTCAGGTGTCAGGATGTGTGCAGATCCGTCGAGGTGTGATCGAAATTCAACCCCATGTTCGGAAATTCTGTTAAAATCAGAAAGACTAAAGACCTGATAGCCGCCACTATCTGTTAGAACAGGCTTGTACCAGCTGGAAAATTTTTGCACCCCCCCCGCTTTGCGGATCAATTCTGACCCGGGACGCAAATAGAGATGATAAGTGTTGTTCAATATGATCTGGGCACCAATCTCCTCGAGATCTTGCGGAGAAATGGCTTTGACGCTGGCTTGTGTTCCCACAGGCATAAATATGGGTGTGTCAATTGACCCATGGCCAGTGGTTATAGACCCCGCACGGGCGTCGCATTCTTTGGAAGTTTTATGCAAAGTAAAATTCATTTCAAATCATCAATGTGTCCAGGGCCTGGGCAACAGAATCTACTGCCATGACTTGCAACTTAATTTTCTGTGACAAATTTTTGCGATTACCCACCGGTACAACAGCGTGTGTAAACCCCATTTTGTTTGCCTCTAAGAGCCTGCTCTCGACATGAGAGACCGATCGTAATTCTCCTCCAAGACCGACTTCGCCCAGTGTCAACATGGTCGATTCGATGGGTTGGCCTTTTATGCTGGAAGCGATACAGGCAATCATACCCAAATCAGCTGCAGGTTCATCGATTCGCATCCCCCCTACTACATTGACGAAAACGTCCATCGTTCCGATACGGTATCCCAAACGTTTTTCCAAAACAGCTAAAAGCATTGTCAGGCGTTTATTATCAAAACCGGTTGTCGTGCGTTGGGGCAATCCATAATTCGAGGGGGTAACAAGTGCCTGGATCTCTACCAGGATAGGTCTGGTTCCTTCCATGGTGCAGATTACAGCACTTCCTGAGACCTTTGTTTGGCGTTCAGAAAGAAAAACAGCGGAAGGATTAGGAACATCCAGCATCCCTTTTTCACTCATTTCAAATACACCAATTTCCCTTGTTGAGCCAAAACGGTTTTTGATGGATCGCAAAATTCGATAAAAGTGATCGCGGTCTCCCTCAAATAAAAACAAGGCATCGACCATATGTTCCAGTACTTTGGGGCCAGCAAGATACCCTTCCTTTGTGACATGCCCGACCAGAAGAACAGGGATACCTTTGGTCTTGGCGATATGGATAAATTTTAGAGCACATTCTCGAACCTGACTGATACTTCCGGGTGCACTTGTCAAAACTGCAGCAGAGATTGTCTGGATCGAGTCTACAATGACGAGTTTCGGAGTAAGCTGCTCAATCGTGTCAAGTATAGCTTCCAGTTCAGTTTCAGCCAAAACAAAAACCGAATCGGAATCGATCCTCAAGCGCTGTGCTCTCATTTTAGTCTGTTGTAAAGATTCTTCTCCGGTAACATATAGAACCTTGTGATCGGGTTTGGCAATACCGGCTGCTTCTTGTAACAATAGAGTGGATTTTCCGATTCCTGGGTCTCCGCCAACGAGAAGCACAGAATCAATAACAATTCCCCCACCAAGTACTCTGTTAAATTCCTGACTTTTTGTGCCATATCTGGGTATCCCGTCGATGGATATATTACGCAAGGGAATGGCTTCCCGCCGTGAAAGTGATCCTTCTGATTTTGTTATAGACGGTGAAATAGTTTCTTCGACCAGACTATTCCATGATTGGCAGTCCGGACAACGCCCCATCCACCGATGAGATATGTGGCCACACTTTTGGCAGACAAATTGTGTTCTGTTTTTTTTTGTAGAGCGGGCCAT
>CAYNUX010000340.1:0-4808 GCA_964400115.1 uncultured Cytophagia bacterium | reverse complement strand
GCTTGTACCAGTCGGATGCTGCCGTTTTGGATTATGGCCTTTTCCATGTCTTTGTCCATGGCGGTGTCGACCGTGTTCCTGATTTTGAGCAAAAACAAGTGATGATATGAAAACACATACGATCATGATATATTTATAATAATTCATCGTGTCACTCCTGAAAAGATAGGGTTGCTGATTGTGCAGTTGAGAGAAAAATGCTATAGTAAGAACCGATGTCAAACTCTTTCGGCAAAGTCCAAGCCGCAATAGCGGTCTGTTTGTCAAAAGAGTTCGCATCCTTTGATAAAAGCGGGCATCTTTATATGAAAAGTGGGGGAGCTCGTTGTGCGAATAGATGGTCAACCAGTTGCAGCACTGGCCGGGTGGTTGTCAAGTTCAGGCTGGAGAATACCAGCAAAAGAGGTAACAAATAAAGATAGGAAACCAAGAGTGTTTTTAAATTGCTGTAGGCATCAAAGGCAAGCAGAGCCATATTAGAGTGGGTATGCTGATGTCCGCTTTCCGATTTTGGCAATGCGTGGCTATGGAAAATAATCCGCCCGTCAGACAGGATGTGGAGGTGTGCATAAAAAAAGAACATGAATGAAAAGGCGATGATCGAAATCAACAGCAGAACAGTGAGGGCTCTGCAAGCACGTGACCGGATTTTGTTCATGCACGGCATCATGGGATAAACAGATCCTTCCTTCCGGCAAAATAACAGGCATGTTCACAGACTTTACAGGATGAACTCTCTTGATCGCAATGGTGGACATGGCCGGCAAAATGATCGCGAAATGCAATCGCACTGGAGTGATCTGAAAGATACAAGCCGGTAAAAGACAAAATCCTGGCAATGGTCTCCATGGTCAAAAGATGCTCGATTTTGCATGCATCTGTTTCCGCGATTCCAGCGGAAATTCCAAGGACGTCCTTGAAAAACAGTTCCAAAACCCTGCGTTTGCTCTGAACGGCATTGACGAGTTCCTTGCCTTTTTCAGAAAGACTCGGGATCTTGTGCGAATCCTCCAACACATAGCCTTTTTCTTTTAGTTTTTTCAAGGTAATGGATACACTGCCACGGGACAGGCCCAAATGGTTGGCAACGTCGATGGCCCGGGCATAGTGTTGCTCCTTGTGCAATTCATGAATGGCCAACACATAATGAATAGAACTGTGCTGCAGCTCTGTCTCGGAAATTTTTTTCCAGGTATGTTTAATCATCGGAAATCGAATCTTGTTATACATATCAAACATTTGCATTATAGATAATACATTTAAAAAATGCAACTAGTTTTTCAAAAGGACTTTTGCAATAGTCTCAACACGAGCTATTTTTTTCGGGCACGCAGAGGTTGCCATAGGGCTTTTGCCATTTTATTATCTTCCATCCGTGAGGTTTCAGAATTATCTTGCCTTGAACCCGGCTTTGACAGGGTACATTATTAAAGATACCGAGTGTCTGGTGCACATCGGATCTCTACTGCTTATTCTCTCCTACCCACTCTACACCTGCTTTGCAGTCCGGCACCGGCAGATCCCCTATTCCCGGATCACACCTTTTACAGAAAAATCTTTGCTCAAGGCACTCATCCCAGAATCAGCCAAAGAGGATGCCGGAATGCTTTATGGGCACAGGACAACACGGTATGTCATATCGTATGTATCTCGAGCTCAACCCTTCTATTCTGGCATATGCAATTCTTTGTTACGCGTGATAAAGGCCAGGATCATGATATAGAGTGTAATGATTGCCGGTAACACAAAGGAGAGCCGGATCGAGATCTCGGCAATGGCCCCCATCAACGCCGGTACGACGGCTCCGCCAAAGATGGCCATAACCATGAGTCCGGATAGTTCCGCGCTTCGGTGTGGCATGTGCTCGATCAGGATGGAAAAAATCGTGGGGAAGATATTGCCAAATGCCAGGCCGGTGATGACCAGCGAGACAATGACCATCGTGGCAGAATTGGTGAAAACACCCAACACACCGACAAAGCCCATGATCGAGGTAATGATAAAATGGGTTTTAGGCGAGATAAAGTGGTGCAAAAATGCGCCCAAAAACCGACCGATCGAAAGGGCGGTCAAAAAGAATCCCAGGCCCAGCGTGGCCATATTTTTGAGATCGAGTCCGAAATTCTCCCGCAGGTGGGTAGAGATCCAGGTATTCAGCCCGATTTCAGCGCCGACATATAAAAAGATCCCCAGCACCATCAGGAATACATATTTTTCCGTAAACAACAGTGAGAGGCTGCTCTTGATGCTTGCGGTCTCGGCTTTCTGCTCGTCCGGTCGTTCCTCGACTTTGAGAAACAAGAGCATGAACATGGTAATGACCGCCACGATAAAATACATGGGAAAGATCTGATACCACGCCAAACCGAATGATGCGACCAAAAGTGTCGTGACATAGGGGCCGGTATTGGAACCTACGCTCTTGATAAACTGGGCAAAGGTCAGATTACGTGAGTAGCGGCCTGGGGCGGACACATCCCGCATGATCGGGTTGCCAGCGACCTGGAGTCCGGCATTGCCTGCACCCAGAAAAAAGATGCCCAAAAGCAGGTACCAGTATTCAGAGACACTGATAGTAGGGATGAGCGAGCCCAGGGCAGTAAGTAAGAGAAACGTAATCATGACAAATTTCTTGCCTTTGCGGTCGGCCAGTACTCCGATAGGTACCGCAAACAAGCCATAAGCCAGAAAGGTAAAAAACGGCAGCAATCCGGCAATGAACGGACTGAGATCGAACTGTACCTTGGCAAAACCGACAAAGGTTCCCACGGCATCTTCGAATCCCATGACAAAAAAGGCGAAATAGATCGGTATCGTTTTGAATCGCACGGTGATCCCCTTTTGATTAGGTGAGAATTTTCATGGTATCGTCTCTTGCTGATGAACCACAGCGTTTTGGTTCTCAAAGATCTGTAAATCATGGATGAGTCTATCTACAGAAAATTACGCATAAAATCAAGTCTTGATTTATAGGGAATGCAGAAACTGGCTTTTTTTAAAGCTCTCTCCCGGGGTCACACCTCAGAGAATTGTTGTTTTTACACGAGTTATAAAAATTTCATGGAAAACTCGTAACTATAACCTATTGAGAATATTACCCTAAAAAATTTAACATGGCTGTTTTTTTTGGGGGAAGGATAAAACTCCTTTATGTTGGAAAATTACACAAGGCTCAGATCAAAAAGGGACAAAGAAAATCTCCTGCATGATTTTTCTTTGCAGGAGATACTTGTTACGATTAGACATGTATGATCATGAATTTATGATCCATTTTGTTCCATCGATGGCGAATTCCTTGCCGTCAATCCCAATATGGCTCCGTACACCAAATGTCCGATCAGACTTGCCATGACCATCATTGCAGGGGCCGGAGTGTTGCTGGAAAAGAATCCGGCTCCCATGATCGGCATCACCGCGATCTGTGCCAGGATAAAAGGGATAAGGGAATAGAGCATCCCGCGAACGACCCTGCTGCCGGGCAGAACAGGACCCACAACCAGGACATAACCCGCAGCCAGAATGATACCAATGATAAAATGAGCTATCCAGCCTACAGCCATCGGTACCCCCATAAATCCTGCGAGCATATTTCCGACCATCATCTTGGGCATTCCCAATACGGGAGCAATGATTCCCATCAAGGTCATTGCTGCTGTTGCAATTATACCGCTGATCACGATTGTTGCAGTTTTGCTTTGCATTGTCGATTCCTTTCGAAAAGTGTACTGAACTGTCTTTTCCGCTTTAATTCATCAGTCGATAAAAAAGTGAATATCTTACAGGTTGTTTGAAAAAAACAGTATTACCGACAAAATGGCTTATGGCTTGATATTGCAATCCGAAAATAGTACTTTATCGAAACCATTGCGAACAAGATCCTTGAAAGATGATTTGATCCTTTGCGCCATCGTTTATCTCACACTGCATCACTCGAATATTAATCTATACGGCTATGATAATTCGGATTCAGTGTATGCATCACTGCTCCAGATCGTTCCAACCAGTTTTTCAGCTTTTGCATCAGTTCATCCCGCTTTTCCGGCATCTCTTCTGCCAGATCATTTCGCTCACCCAGATCCGTCGAGAGGTCGTACAATTCGGTTTTCACAGGATCGTAAAAGTGAATCAGCTTGTATTGGCCATCACGCACAGCTGCAGCAGGCTGTTTGGCCTGGGGACTGTAATGCGGATAGTACCAATACAACTCCCGAGCCGGCATTTTGCCCTGTCCGGTCAGCAACGGCATCAGACTCTTGCCTTCAATAACGGATCCCGGTTCCGCACCTGAGACAAAATCGGTAATCGTGGGATAGAGATCGTGACTGATCGTGGGGGTATCGCTCTCACTGCCAGCTTTAATTTGACCTGGCCAGTTGACGATGAGCGGTACACGGATCCCGCCCTCATAGAGATATCCCTTGCCCTGGCGTAAAGGCTGATTGTTTGTCACCCTAGACAGGCCACCGTTATCGCTCACGAGAATAACCAGAGTATTTTCGCGCAATCGGCTCTCTTTGAGTTTATCCAGCAAGCGACCCACATTATAATCCATGCGCTCGACCATGGCACCATAGATCGCATTGATTTGTGAGGAATCGGATTCAAGTTTTTGTTCATATTTTTCAATGAGTTCCTGTGGCGCTTGTAATGGTGTATGAACCGCATAATAGGGCAGATAAAGAAAAAACGGACCGGATTTGTTTTCTTGCACAAAATTAATGGCCTCATCGGTCAGGCGGTCGGTCAGGTATTCCCCCTCCTCACCCCCTTCGAGGGTGGGGATTTCCGGATTCCAGTCTTTATCCGGG
>CAYNUX010000339.1:0-4826 GCA_964400115.1 uncultured Cytophagia bacterium | reverse complement strand
GCAGTTTTTTTGACCTCGGAGCAAAACTAAGCTATAAAGTAAAATTGAATGGTGCCTCGGTTGAGTTTTCCGGTGGGATAAAAAACATTTTTAATTCATATCAAAATGATTTTGATATTGGAATTGACCGTGACCCTGCTTATATTTATGGACCATTATCACCTAGAACGATTTATTTTGGGATTAAATTTGGTAATCTATTAAATTAGAACGCCCAGTTGGTAACATGCGGTATGGTTAATTGCCGGTGCAGTGCATATTCGAGCGGCACAGCTCGTATCAAAATTAGATGTAACTTGACAGGAAACCGCCGCAATCGGCAACTTTCCATACCGCCAACAGTTGAGAACATATAAATAAAAAGAATGCATAATCAGTTAAAGGCGGGCATCACCCCCCCCGGAAAATACTCATCGATGTCCAACCCTTTGGACGTTTCCCAATCAAATCCATACTCTTTCTTACCGATGTCCATCATTTCGGGAGTCCCGGTGGGCTCTACGCCGGCATCCATCGAGGTTGTTGATGATGATGGCATCGGTTTCGCCATTGCAACTTTTTTTTCTTTACCTTCTCAAATACCTTTAATACCTTATAAATAATAAAGCATTTGAGCGTGTAATATTCCAAAACCATTACAGAATGAAATGATAAAATAGAATGTGGCTCCATGATAGCCCCCAAAGAAAGAGAAGGCCGGTTTTGCCCTCCTTTCTCTTTTATAACGGGACCGACGATGGATGTTGAACAACGGGGAAAGACAGGATGGGTTGTGGGGGGTGGGTAGAAACTAAACAACCGGCAGGTTTGCTAATTTTATATGATTTTTGTATGATAAACGTGACAAAAACTGTCCATTTTGTTCAAGTATCAACAAAAAAAGGACTCAGATCAACATCCAAGTCCTTTATAATCAAGTGCCGAGGGCGGGAATCGAACCCGCATGTTCTTGCGAACGCTGGATTTTGAATCCAGTGCGTCTACCAATTTCACCACCTCGGCGAACGTTTAAGAATATAAAAGAATTTTTAAATAAAGTCAAGAATTAATTATTCGATTGGCTTTGTTACGTAACATAAGGAGAGGATTCGTAACGTTTCATCTTTGAAGCATTGCACATCTCACAGATTACGTGTTGATTTTGTCCCAAAAATCCCTATATTTCAGGATGTGCTAAAAATTGAAATTGGCAACCTTAAACCGGAGTACATGTATGAACAAGCAAACCATTGATGACCTTGATCTAAAGAACAAACGCGTTCTTGTACGCGTCGACTTTAACGTCCCGTTGACCGACGACAGGCAAGTCGCCGATGACAAACGCATTGTCGCTGCCTTGCCCACCATCAATAAAGTGATCGAGAGCGACGGCAAAGCTATTCTCATGTCCCATCTTGGACGACCCAAAGGAAAAGTCAAACCGGAATTTTCCCTCAAACCGGTTGCTGATCATTTGTCCAAAATCCTGGATAAAAAGGTCGAGTTTGCCCCGGATTGTGTGGGCAAAGAGGTTGAAGAAATCGTCGCCAAAATGCAACCCGGTGATGTCGTGCTCTTGGAAAACCTTCGCTTTCACCCCGAAGAAGAAGGTAAAAAAGATGGCGAAAAGATGAGCAAAGAAGAACGTCAGGAATTTATCGATCGCCTCGCCAGTCTGGCTGATCTCTATGTCAATGATGCTTTTGGTACCGCCCATCGTGCCCATGCGTCCATGTCCGGGGTGCCCGAAAAACTGGGACAGGGAGCTGCCGGCTATTTGATGCAAAAAGAACTCGAATATTTTAGCAAAGTATTTGACTGTCCTCAACGTCCCATGATGGCCATCCTCGGCGGTGCCAAAATCAGCGACAAGCTTCAGGTCATCGATAATCTGCTGC
This sequence comes from uncultured Cytophagia bacterium, assembly GCA_964400115.1. GTDB lineage: Bacteria > Zhuqueibacterota > Zhuqueibacteria > Residuimicrobiales > Oceaniaggregativiventaceae > Oceaniaggregativivens. The sequence continues at coordinate 2,949 of CAYNUX010000339.1, read as the reverse complement.
ATAAAGTGGATGCTCTTTTTATCGGTGGGGCTATGGCTTATACCTTTTTAAAAGCACAAGGGATACAAGTCGGCAAATCTATGGTCGAAGAAGATTTTCTTGAAAAAGCTAAAGAATTGATTAAAACAGCAAAATCCAAAGGCGTTGGGTTTTATCTACCCATCGACCATGTGGTGGCTCTTGAATTTCCCAGTGCAGATAATCCGGTGGAAGGAACGGTGACAACCGATGCCAATATCCCTGGTAGTGCTATGGGACTTGATATCGGCCCTAATACCATCAATATCTATAAAAAAGAGCTGAATAAAGCCCAAACCATTGTCTGGAATGGCCCCATGGGAGTATTTGAAGTCAAAGGCTTTGAAAAAGGAACCTATACCATTGCCGAAACTCTGGCAAACAGCAGTGCGACGACCGTTATCGGCGGGGGCGATTCTGCCAGTGCCGTGAAAAAGAGCGGACTCGCTGATAAAATGAGTCATATTTCTACCGGTGGTGGCGCCAGCCTCGAATTGATGGAAGGAAAGACGTTGCCCGGTGTGGCTGCATTATCCGCAAAATAATCGCAATTAAAAAATTTGGTTCATAAAAAAAGGGCTGCATTCATGCAGCCCTTTTTTTATCGACTTTTGGGTTCGGAACCTCTTATTCGACTGTGGTTGCCATTTCCAAAGCCTGAATATTGGTATAATATTTTGCGATCATGTTCGGCACTTCCCAGTCAGGCAATTCTCCTGTAACCAGAAAACCGAGATATTTGTCCATGAGCTGGCCAAAATGTGCTTCGTGTCCGACACGGAATTTGTCGGGCAGAATCACATGGTAGCGACCATTTTGCTTTTCTACACCAATGCCGGGATAAGTGATTTGAAGTGCCTCGATAGCTTTTTGCAACGGTCCTTCCAATGAGGCCACTGTGCTCGCGCCTTCCACAGGCTCGACATAGAGTTCGGGTCGATAATTTTGTTCTCTGCCCTGGCGAATAATCAGATTGGCATTGGAACCGCGCATGATACTGAAATGGGTGTCTCCGGCACCTTCCGGAGCCTGATAGTTCCAAATCACCGATACCTTGGCATGCACGCCATTGAGGGTATAATTCGTCTCGCCATTGGCATACGCATAAAGATTGCCATCTTTATGTACATCTTTTTTGAGATACTCGGGCCAGGAATCGAGTCCGGTGACCTTGGCATATTGTTCAGGTGTAATGACCGTTGGCCAGCGTTTGGAGGCGATCATTTCAATATCAGACGTATAGTCGATGATCTGATTGGGAAAACATTCCCACTGAATCAGATCGACCAGGTGAGTCGTCACATCTACAATGCCTTCACCTTGTTGCGTAACATCAAAATACCAGGGCGGACGCTTGAGCGGACTGCCGGATACATATTTGAAAAAGTGGTGTACACTCTCTTTGGTCACTGCCGGATCTTCAACAGAGCCCTTAACCAGCTGACCAAACACCTCCGGCACCATTGAGAGTTCGCGCTGCATCATGGTAGTGATTTCATGGCGTTCGGTCATAATGTCATAAAGTAAGACATTGTTTGCCTTAGCGGATTCGAAGGCCTGTTTCAAGAGTTCGAATCCTTCTTTGTTGATACACATGGGTTTGTCAGACAATACATTGATTCCGGCATCGACCGTCTTTTTGATATATTCGGTCTTTTTCTTATTACTGCCTGCCGTAACCATGACATTGCCCGGTTTTTCGCTGATCATTTTTTCGAGGTAATCCGGACCGCGATAAACCTCCAGGTTCCAATCGGTCGGGTTGTCTGCCCGGGTGTTAAAGCCCTCGATGCGATTGATATGACCTTCCACATCCGGTCCGTCCGGTGCATAGATATGGATCGTCGGATCCACTTGTTCGTACATTTTTTTGTGAACCAATGCGGCATGAAAGTGGCCCGGGTCAAGGGTCATGATTTTTACTTCATTCGGAGCACCTGTAAAATCCATTTCATCACCTTTTTGTTCTGCACACGATGCCAGGATCAATAAACTGACCATCAAGATGGCAAAAACTTTTTGCATATGTTCCTCCTTTGTTAATTATAGAGCTGCCATGACGCCACGGGTATAGCCTATGGATTCTGCAGCGCCACATAAAGGATTATCAGCATCCTTTTCGTATTCAAGAGAAACCATGCCATTATATTCTATCTTGTGCAGGGTTTCTAGAAATTCAGGGATATCAATGACTCCGCGCCCGATTTCTACGGTCGTGCCTTTGGGTGAAGCCCAGCTGACATCCTTGATGTGTACATCATGAAGGCGATCTTTAACTTTTTTGGCTTGTTCGGAGGGATCGAGCTTGATCCGTTGGGTGTGGCCGATATCCATGCAGAGACCGATGCGTTTATCAAGATCTTTGACTTTTTCATAGATGCTTTCAGGACTCGGATAGAGATCATCGCCAGGACCATGATTATGAATGGCTACGATAATATCGGTTTCTTTGACCTTTTTTTCTACCAAAGCCAATAACTCATGATTCGGTACCCCGATGATCACGTTTAATTCCGCCGCCTGAGCATAATCGAATGCCTGATTCACATCGGCTTCGCTTTTCATATAAATCACACCGGCACCATAAAGATTCAAACCTGCATCACGGACTTTAGCCGCCGCAGCTTTAATCTCGGACGTACTGGCATCAAGGGGCATGTGCATGCTTTTGAGAGCAATGTTTTTAACACCCAATTGTTTGGTCATTTCAATAGTTTCATCGAGTGAAAATTTTCTAAACGTATAGGAAGCAATGCCCAGAGGAAATTCATTTTTTCTGGATTGGGCATGTGCCGTTCGAGCGATTCCGGATAAAGAACCGGCTGCAGCTATTCCCATGGCACCGATCTTGAAAAAATCGCGGCGTGATTGTGACATTTTGTTTCCCCTTATTTGTGTTTGACTATGAATTTCTCTTGAAGCATATCTTTA
>CAYNUX010000338.1:0-4839 GCA_964400115.1 uncultured Cytophagia bacterium | reverse complement strand
GACATCGCCCTTGGTAATATGCTGATCACCATAAAAATCCTTGTCCAGTTTTGAAAGTTTTATTCTGTGTCCGTTTATGGTTATGGAATCACTCATGATCAGGCTCCTCTTTGACCATCTCTTTTACTTCTTTGTCTTTGCCCTGACAGAACACCAGACAACGTTCACCCTCCAGTTTGCGTTCATAGAGCCAATCTTGCGATTCAAAATGTTCGTGGGTGAGTTTGGCCAGCATGGGACTCGTCCAGTCCGGCATCTTTTTTTGGGTTCCATTCTCCAATAGCTTGTCGATACTCATGACGATTCTTCCTTTTCGATTTCTTCCAATGTGCGACCGGATTTGACCGATTTGGGTTCACTGCTTACCGGATTGCGGCGGGCATCAGCCTTGTCATCATCCATTTTAATCAATAACCACTTGGCGTCATTGCCTTTTCCGGTTCTGATCAGGGCATACCCTCCCTGGAGTTTCTTGCCTTTTAACCAGACCTCTATATGTCCCTCTTTATATTCTTCAGCAAGTGAATGATCCTCTTTTACGGGATGGATCGTTCCGGCATCCCAGATCATCACCGTACCGCCACCATACTCGTCTTCCGGAATCACGCCTTCGAATTGGGCATACTCTACAGGGTGATCTTCGGTGGGTACAGCCAGGCGTTTTTCTTTGGGATTGACAGAAGGTCCTTTGGGTATGGCCCATGATTTTAAAACTCTGTCGATCTCTAATCTAAAATCATAATGCAAGTTGCTGGCGTTGTGTTTTTGAATGACAAAAATGGGTTCCAGAGTTTGACCCTGTCCTGTTTTTGCTCCGAATGGCTCACGGGTGCGATCAAAATCTCGTTTTTTCCGATACTCTTTTAAAAACTCTTTGGATTCTTTAGACATACCTCATCTCCTTTATGATTCTCTATTTTAAGATAACAAAATTCACAGATCTAATTTTCCTGCTGTATGGATGATTTTTGCTGTCGTTATCGTTGCTAAAAAAGACAGTATCAATAACGTGCAAAAAGACAGGAGGTCGCGATGAAGCTTCATATAGGGTCGTTTGCTCTGGCCTGTGCCATTGTATGGGGATTTGGTCTGTTCTTTTTAACCGTATGGATTATGGCCTTTGAGGGGGCCACAAGAGAATTGACAATTATTGGATATATCTATAGGGGATATAACATCAGTTTACCCGGCGCTTTGTGGGGACTGTTATGGGGGTTTGGTGACGGACTTGTTGGTGGGGCTATCTTTGCATGGATTTATAATTTGTTGTCCAGGAATCAGAGAAATTAAGCCAAAATTTTATAAATATAGAGGTTATAATGAGTCAGGAGCAAGTTTTTGTAATTCCGTTGGATGAACTATCCAGTGAGGATGTTCCGCGCGTGGGCGGAAAAAATGCTTCACTGGGAGAAATGCTGCAATCCTTGAAAAAGCAACGGGTACGCGTGCCGGGTGGTTTTGCGACCACGGCTCATGCATATAGAGAATTTCTCAAAGAGAATGATTTGGAAGAAAAAATCAATTCCCATTTGCAAAAAATGCATTCAGAGGATGAATCTCTCTCCAAAGCCGGCAAAGCCATTCGTCAGCTTTTTACCAGAAATTCTTTTCCAGAGGCTGTAGAAAAGGCGATACGCAAACAGTATCAAGCTCTGTGTGAAAAATATAATACAGATGATCTGGATGTGGCTGTTCGTAGCAGTGCCACCGCAGAAGATCTTCCGGGAGCCAGTTTTGCCGGTCAGCAGGAAACGTTTCTAAATATTTCCGGAGAGGATGATCTGTTAGAGGCGTGCCAAAAATGTTATGCCTCGTTATTTACGGACCGTGCCATCAGTTATCGCGAAGAAAAGGGCTTTGAACACATGAAAGTCGCTCTCTCGGTAGGCGTTCAAAAGATGGTGCGCTCTGACCTTGCCGGTTCGGGGGTCATGTTTTCTCTGGATACAGAAACCGGGTTCCCGGATGTAGTAGTGATCAACGCTGCCTGGGGACTGGGAGAAAATGTTGTGCAGGGTACTGTGAATCCAGACGAATACCGGGTGTTTAAGCCGTTGCTCCAGGACGAGTCTCTGGTGCCGATTATTGAAAAAAGCCTTGGCGACAAGGAAAAAAAGATGATCTATGCCAAAGGAGGATCAAAGACCACAAAAAACGAAGAGACATCCAAAAAAGAGCGCACTGCAATCGTATTGTCGGATGATGAAATTTTGCAACTGGCCCGCTGGGCAGTGGCAATCGAGGATCACTATGAGAAACCTATGGATATCGAATGGGCCAAAGATGGAAATGAAGGTGAGCTCTATATCGTTCAGGCACGGCCTGAAACCGTACAATCTCAGAACAGGCCGATACCATGCAAACCTTCAAGCTCAAGGAAAGCGGTGAGGTATTGCTGTCGGGCCTGGCTATCGGTGAGGCGATCGCTACAGGCGAAGCTCAGGTGATCAAGAGCGCTGATGATATTGATCGTTTTAACAAAGATGCGATTCTTGTCACCGGAATGACCGATCCCGATTGGGTGCCGATTATGAAAAAAGCTTCTGCTATTGTCACCGATTATGGCGGGCGTACATCACATGCCGCTATTGTCAGCCGTGAACTGGGAATACCCGCGATTGTCGGCACAGAGAATGCCACAGATGAATTGCAGGATGGTCAAGAGATCACTGTCTCTTGTGCCGAAGGCGAAACCGGAAAAATTTATGACGAAAAACTGAAATTCGAGGCCTCTGAGGTCAATCTCGAGGATGTGCCGGATACCAAAACAGAGATGATGATCAACCTGGCAAGCCCGGATGCGGCGTTCCGCTGGTGGCGATTGCCCAATCAAGGAGTCGGACTTGCTCGTATGGAATTTGTCGTCAATAATGCCATAAAGATCCATCCCATGGCATTGGTTGATTTCGATAAGGTCGAAGATAAAGATGATCGCAAGCAAATCGAGCAACTCACCCGGGGGTACGACAACAAGGAAGATTATTTTGTCGATCATCTGGCCCGGGGGATTGCCAAGATCGCAGCATCACAGTATCCGGATCAGGTGATTGTGCGTATGAGCGATTTCAAGACCAATGAATATGCCGACCTTATCGGCGGTACCCACTTTGAACCACAAGAAGATAATCCCATGCTGGGATTCAGAGGCGCTTCACGCTATTATAGCGACCGCTATCGTGCAGGATTTTCTTTGGAATGCCGTGCCATTCAGAAAGTGCGGGAAGAGATGGGATTGACAAATGTTATCATCATGATCCCGTTTTGCCGGACCCTGGAAGAAGCTGATCATGTCCTCGAGGTCCTGGAAGAAAATGGCTTGAAACGATCGGAAAAAGAGCACGGCCTAAAAGTGTATGTCATGGCCGAGATACCTTCCAATGTTATACTCGCTGAACAGTTTGCAGAACGATTCGACGGCTTTTCCATCGGCTCCAATGATCTTACACAGCTCGTTTTGGGAATCGATCGCGATTCTGCTGAACTCTCTGAACTGTTTGATGAACGCAATGATGCCGTAAAAAATATGATCGCAATGCTCATTGAAAAAGCACATAAAAAAAATCGCAAGGTAGGGATTTGTGGTCAGGCACCCAGCGATTATCCTGAATTTGCAGAGTTTCTCGTGAAAAAGGGTATCGATTCGATCTCTTTGAACCCCGATAGCCTCGTTGCAACAAAAAAGCGAATCGCAGAAACCAAAGGCAACTAGAGGACAGAGACACATGAACAAGCAGGATAACAATACCGGCAGAGTTGTGTCGATCAGAGGCAGTGTGGTAGATGTGCGTTTCTCGGAAAAAATGCCGGGTATCCATCACCTGTTAAAAACTAGCGATGACCCCCCTGTATTTATAGAAGTTTTGAACCATTTGGGGCCGCAGATGATTCGCGGGATTGCCATGAATAAAACCCAGGGCCTGGAACGGCAAGCCCAAATCATCGATACGGGACAGCCAATTTCTGTGCCTGTGGGCAAAGAAATTCTGGGCCGCATTTTTAATGTTTTCGGCGATCTGGTCGACCGCAAGGATTCTTTGCCGGAACTCGAAAGACGGCCGATTCATCAACATCCGGTGCCCATTTCTCAAAGAACCACATCAATGGAGGTCTTTCAAACCGGCATCAAAGCAATAGATATTCTTTCCCCTCTGGAAAAAGGGGGGAAAGCAGGATTGTTTGGAGGAGCGGGGGTAGGTAAAACAGTCTTGATTATGGAAATGATCAATAATATGGTGGGTGAATATGAAGGCGTAAGCTTGTTTTGCGGTATAGGAGAACGCGTAAGAGAAGCGGAGGAACTCTATCGGGAATTACAGGAAGCAGATGTTCTTAAAAATACAGTACTGGTATTCGGTCAAATGAATGAACAACCCGGTGCTCGTCTGCGCGTCGGGCATTCGGCATTGACCATGGCTGAATATTTTCGCGATGATCGTAAACAGGATGTGCTTATGCTGATAGACAATATCTTTCGATTCGTCCAGTCCGGTGCCGAAGTCTCGGGTCTCATGGGCAGGCTTCCTTCGCGTGTCGGGTATCAACCCACGCTGGGTACCGAATTATCCGCGCTGGAAGAACGGATCTGCAGTACAGAATCGGGCTCTATTACCTCGATCCAGGCCGTCTATGTCCCCGCCGATGATTTTACGGATCCTGCTGCAGTGCATACATTCTCTCATCTTTCAGCCTCGATAGTGTTGTCGAGAAAACGAGCCAGTCAGGGCCTGTATCCGGCCATTAATCCTTTGCAGTCCCATTCCAAAATGCTTTCCCCTCAGGTCGTGGGAGAACGGCACTATAGAATTGCTCAGGCAATCAAAAGCACATTGGCCGAGTATG
>CAYNUX010000337.1:0-4846 GCA_964400115.1 uncultured Cytophagia bacterium | reverse complement strand
CTTCATGCCGCGGATGTGGACGGTGACGGACGCCAGGAAGTGACGCTGGGAGCACTGGTATTGGATGATAACGGCACCTGTTTATGGACGTTGGGAATGGGTCACCCGGACCATCATTATGTGGGTGATATTGATCCCACACGCCCGGGTATGGAAATATATTACGGATTTCAATCCGGTCAGGAAAAGAACGGTATGTGTCTGGTTGACGGCAAAACCGGCGAGATATTATGGGGGCATCAATATCCAACACGTCATGTACACAGCCGGGGAATGTGCAGTGATATTATCTCGGATTATCCCGGCGCTGAATGTTACAGCGCTGATTCGGATCAAAGCAAAAAAGCTGCTATCGGGCGTTTGCGCACCAGTAAGGGCAAGGTGTTGAGTAAAGAATTGTTATGGGGATTTGGAAATTTTACAGTATACTGGGATGCTGATCCGCAGCGGGAAATCATGTATGGCGAGGAAATCCGTGATTATTCCGGCCATGTGCATGAGATAAGGGTTGAGGGCAAAGTCCGCGCGGTTGCAGATATTCTGGGAGACTGGCGGGGGGAGGTTGTTACCCCTGTTGATGGTGGATTATGGATCTATACAAACACTATTTCGGCAACAGATCGGCATGTGTGGCTGGTTCAGGAACCGCCGTACCCTAACGATGTGGCCATGGCTGCCATGGGATATTTCCAGATTCCCATGCTCAGTTATGATTTAGCAACTCGGAGCGAAAGAATCCAAACCTATGAGAGTATAAAGTAAACAGATTTGAGATTGTTTATGAGAATAATATACATTATTTTGACCATTTTTACAATCAGTGGATTTTTATTTGCCCGCGACAATGTACTGCCGATAAAAAACCTGGATTTTGAGCAGGTAGAGGACGGCAAACCTGCGCATTGGCATTGGTGGTCCCGTTCTGGAGATGATGGATATGTCTCAAGTTCAGATAATGAAAAGCGTCATGGACAATTCAGCGCGCTCATCAAACACGAGGGTGAGGACGATTGGGCGTTTGTGAACAGAATTGATATGACCACCGAACCCGGAACCGGGCACCAATTTTCCGCGTGGATCAAAGTTGACTATGGTGAACTGAAAATGTCTGTTGTAAATATGGGTAATGGCGAAAAACTGATTGGTGAAAGCAGCCAAAGTTTAAAAGCGAAAGCTGGTCGACAATGGCATTATATTGAATTGATAAATGAGATTCCGGCTGGATCTGATCAGCTGGACATCCGTTTCAGTGGCAAAGGACCAGTGCGGGCGTGGATAGATGATGTCCGGGTTGAGACGCACGAATTTAAAGAAATCGCAACAGATAAACCACAGGTTAACGGATTCGCGGACCAGCGTGTACAGGAAACATTGGACCGCGGTCTTGTTGCCATGCTGACAGATGAAGGGCATGTCTATATTGGTTGGCGCCTTTTATTGGATGACCCTGGAAATACGGCATTTCATCTATACCGCCGTGTGGGGGACAAAAAAGCGAATCGTCTGAACAAAACCCTGATTACCCAAACAACGGATTTTATGGATACCACCGCGCCCTTGGGACAGAAAATCTCGTATCAAATTGGTGTGGTAAACAATGGAAAGGAGCGAGTGTCTCCTCAAGCGGTTGTAATAGCCGCGGATGCCAAACCATCAACTTTTTTGCAGATAAAACTTGACGGAAACCATACATTTCAAAAAGCCGGCATAGCCGATCTTGATGGCGACGGCCGGTATGATTTTGTGATCAAGCAGCCGCATGAAAACATTGATCCCCATCACAAGTATTGGGAGAAAAGCCCGGAGACGTACAAACTGGAAGCTTACAATGCCAATGGTGAATTCATGTGGCGATACGATTTGGGCTGGGCTATTGAACGTGGAATCTGGTATTCACCATATATCGTATACGATTTTAACGGCGATGGAAGGGCTAAAGTGGCGGTCAAGACCGGGGAAGGCGATCCACGTGACAAGGACGGACGGGTACAAACAGGCCCTGAATATTTGACCATACTGGATGGACAAACCGGCAATGTTATCGCTCAAACAGACTGGCTGTCGCGGGAGCCGTTTTACGAGATAAGAAAAACCTATAACTATGCCTCCCGGAATCAACTGGGTGTTGCTTTTCTGGATGGCAAAACGCCTTGTTTGATTATGGCCCGCGGAACATATAATCTGATGATGGCGACTGCTTTTGAACTGGATGGGAGCCGGTTACGGGAACTTTGGAAATGGGATAATCTGAATATGCGACGACGATATCAGGGCCAGGGCGCGCATTTTATGCACAGCGTGGATTTGGATGATGATGGCCGGCAAGAGGTTACCCTGGGTTCGCTTGTACTGGATGACAATGGAAGCATATTGTGGTCGACCGGCTTGGGTCATCCGGATCATCATTATATCGGAGATATAGATCCGCAGCGACCCGGTTTAGAGATTTATTACGGCCTCGAAAGGCGTCAGAAACAAAATGGCATGTGTCTGGTTGATGCCAGGAACGGTAACATCTTGTGGGGACATCCACATCCCACCCGTCATGTGCACAGCCGGGGCATGTGCAGCGATGTTATTTCGGATTATCCCGGCGCTGAATGTTACAGTTCGGATCGGGATGAGGAACGAAAACCGTCCGAATCCAGACTCCGCACCAGCAAAGGAAAAGTCATCCGGGATGATTTGGAATGGGGTTTTGGCAAGATTCCGGTATACTGGGACGCCGATCCGCAGCGGGAATTGTTTCTTGACGGCAACATTCAGGATTATTCCGGATTCGTTCATGTTGAACAACCGGAAGGCCGGATTGTGGCGGTTGCCGATATTCTGGGTGACTGGCGTGAAGAGATCATCACCTCGGTTGAGGGTGAGATTCGGATTTATATCACAACTATTCCGGCAACGGACCGGCATGTGTGCCTGATGCAGGACCCGCTGTACCGTAACGATGTGGCCTTGGCAGCCATGGGATACTATCAGGTTCCCATGTTGAGTTATGATCTGGCGAGCAGGGCAGATTCTTTAGCTACAACGGATAAAACCGATTAAGAAAAGGAAATGATTGTATTGAAAGTAAACAGGCCTGTTTTATTTGTCTGTTGTCTCTTTATGACGTTTTGTGTTTATGGACAAAATTACAATATCCGGGATTATGGGGCAAAGGGTGACGGAACCACAAATGATACCGAGACAATTCAGGCGGCGGTGCGTGCCTGTCATGAGGATGGCGGCGGAACCGTGCTTGTTCCCGCGGGTGATTATTATTCCGGTACATTTTAACTTTCCGGTCTTTCTGAGAGTGATCGGACAGGAAACATAAAAGATATCATTGTACAATAATATTGTCTCTGAAACTGCTGTGAAATTGGGGACAAAAGTTCCCGGCCAGGCAGTGCGTTTTCAATAATTAATTATTTTTTAGTAATATTCGTTCGTTACCAATTTATCAGTCGAGCGAATACAATATAAAGGATCTGATGATGAACAGACGAATATTTTTACAAAATCTGGGTTTAGGCTGCGCCGGGCTGGCAACCTCGATGGCATTTTCCTGCGGTAGCAGCAATGCAAAAAAGAAATCCAATATTGTATTGATATTGTCCGATGACCAGGGATGGGCGCAGATGGGCTGTTACGGTAGTTCTTATTATGAAACGCCCAATATCGATAAGCTGGCGTCGCAGGGTATGAAATTTACCGACGCGTACGCGGCTGCGCCGGTCTGTTCCCCAACGCGCGCGAGCATTGTGACCGGCAAATATCCCGCCCGGCTCAACTTGACGGAATTCATTGCCGGGTTCGATGTGCCGATGGACAAACCGGTGATTGAACCGGATTTCCAAAAGGTTTTACCGCTCGAGGAAACCACCATTGGAGAGGAATTTAAAGCATTGGGATATGCTACGGCACTCTTTGGCAAATGGCATCTCAGTCCATCAAAAATACCTCCGCAGAGTTTGCCGTACAATCCTGACAAGCAGGGGTTTGATCAAACATTTGTTACGTACAAACCCAGTAAAAAGGGTGCAAAAACGCCATGGCAGACACCGGAAAATGATCCTCATAATGTCAGAATTATTACTGATAAATCGCTGCAGTTTATTGAAAAACACAAAGAGCAGCCTTTTTTCCTGATCATGTCACACAACTCGGTGCATGATCCCCTTATGGAAAGCAAAGAACTCGTCCAAAAGTATGAAAACAAGCCGGGCGCTGACCGTAAAGAGAACCATCCGGTGCTGGCGGCCATGACGGAAATTCTGGACAAAAGCGTGGGCATGGTGATGGAGAAACTGGAAGAGCTGGATATCGTTAAAGATACGATGGTCATTTATTTTTCAGACAATGGTGGCAAATATCAGCATGCAGTACAGGATCCATTGCGGGGTGGAAAGGGACTGCTGTACGAGGGCGGCATTCGCGTGCCGTTCATTGTTCGCTGGCCGGGCCGGGTCGAGCCGGATAGTGTGAACCGCGGGCTTGTGAGCAGTGTTGATTTTTATCCGACATTGTTGGATGTTACCGGGAGTTCTGTTTCTGACAATTCCGTGGACGGAGTGAGTATGCTGCCGTTATTGAAAGGCGCAGATCAGCTCGAACGAGATGCACTTTATTGGCATTATCCTCATTATCATCGGTTTTCCTTTCCTTCCGGCGCTATCCGGCAGGGGAAATACAAGCTCATAGAACGGTATGACAAAAGCCTGCTGAATTTACCCGGAGCGTTCGAGTTATATGATTTGGAAAATGATATTGGCGAAACAAATAACTTGGTTGAGGATATGCCGGAAAAAACCATAGAGTTGGCACAGAAACTGGCAGCCTGGCGGGAGCAAGTGAATGC
>CAYNUX010000336.1:0-4863 GCA_964400115.1 uncultured Cytophagia bacterium | reverse complement strand
TATAACAGAACTTTCGGCTGTCACCCCTTTTACTTTTTGCATCCTTGAGTTATTTTTCTTATCTTTTTGGCAAAGGAGGTCTGATGAAATCATTGATAGGGTTCACATTATTTATAACCAGTGTCTTTTGTCTCGCCCAGAAAGAAATGCCCCCGAACCGGTTGCAAACACTGGAACAGGATCATCCGCGGCTTTTGCTTTCTTTCGACCTCGTCGCGCAACGCCGTTCACAAGCTGCAAAAGATCCTTTTTTGCAATTACTCCTTGACCGGTTGCAGATGCGTGCCTCTTCCATACTCGATCAGGAGCCTGTACAATATGAGCTGATCGGCCCACGTCTCTTGTCTAAAAGCCGCACCTGCCTTCATCGGGTCACCACTCTTGCTTTGGCCTATTATCTTACCGGCCGCTCAGATTTTGCCGAACGTGCGAAACAGGAAATGCTGGCAGCAGCCGCTTTTCCGGACTGGAATCCCAGTCATTTTCTCGATGTTGCTGAAATGACCAATGCTCTGGCTCTGGGGTATGACTGGCTCTATTATATGCTGGATGATTCCAGTCGACTGAAAATCGAACATGCGATTTATGAATATGGCATCAAACCCGGATTGGAAGCCTATGCGAAACCGGCATGGTGGGTGAAGGATGAATTCAACTGGAATCAGGTATGTAACGGCGGTCTGACTATCGGAGCCCTGGCCATCGCTGATCGTTACCCCATAGAATGCAATACCATTCTCAATCACGCCATCAAAGGACTCCCCTATGCCCTTGCCAGTTATGCTCCGGATGGCGGCTGGGCAGAAGGCCCGGGTTATTGGTCCTATGCCACGAGATATACGGTCTTTATGCTTGAGGCCCTGAAAACGGCTCTGGGTACTGATTTCGATCTTACGTCGGCTCCCGGGTTGGATAAGGCGGGATTGTTTCCGATCCATGCGACCGGCCCTACAAACCTCTCGTTCAATTATGCTGACGCTCGTCCGAATACGGGACCCATGTCGTCTCTTTTTTGGCTGGCAGAGGAATATGGATTACCCCTTTGTGCTCTGGAACAGAGGAAACGCCTGGAAAGAGAAATCTTTGAGCAAAGAGGTCATCCTTCACCTTTTGACATCTTGTGGTACCAATCCGAACCCATACAGTATGAGCTTGCCCCACCCAGCGCCTATTACAGCGGCATCCAGGTGGTCTTTATGCGAAGCGAATGGAATGATCCCAATGCATTTTTTATCGGCTGTAAGGGAGGAGACAATCAGGCCAATCATGCTCACCTGGATCTTGGCACATTTGTTTTCGATGCCCTGGGAGTTCGATGGATTGCAGATCTGGGATCAGACAATTATAATCTACCCGATTACTGGAATGCAAAAGAAGGGGGCACCCGCTGGACTTACTTTCGACTGGGCAGTAAAAGCCACAATACTCTGACCCTGAACGATGATCTGCAACGTGCCATTGCGAAAGCACCGGTCATAGAACACCAGGTGCAAGGCCCCTTTCAATATGCGCGTATCGACCTCAGTCAGGCCTATCATCCACATGCTCTTAAAGCCGAACGAGGGCTCGCTTTGCTTAATGAAGAGCAATTCCTGATTCAAGATGAAATCACATGGAAGGATTCGACAAATGAATTTCTATGGCATGTGATGACTGACGCTGACATCGATCTTTTGGGTTCCTCGGCAAGATTACGCAAAGAGGGGAGAACATTGTACGCCAATATCCTGGTTCCTCAAACCATGGTATTCGACACGACAAGTGCACAGGCGTTTTCACAAGAACGCTCCAATGCCGGATTTAAAAGATTAATCATCCGAAATACGACCGCTGATTCACTAACGCGCATTGCTGTCATCTTTGCACGACAGGCGGATCAAATCGTCATAAAGCCTTTGTCTGAATGGGATCCATAGGAACTTTTACAAGTTACGAAACGTTAAAAAAGTCTGAAAAATAAGGATCCATTAATCCCTGGAACAGGTTAACCGAGTCGCATCCACCAAGACTCTAGTGATGGAAGCAGTTCATGGCATATAAATATTTACCGATACTTACCAGTCTATTCATTATATCCGTTTTACCCTTTATTGCAGGATGGTTCTTAAAAAGAAGCAACAAACGAAGATGGAAGCATCCGTTTATTTCCTGGGCTTCATGGTTATGGACCCTGGGAGGTATCACATTTGCTCTCATTTGGCTCATTGGTCGAACCATAGGACCCTTTGACATGCAACGCATTGGCATGACCGGTGCTGCATTGACATCTATTGCCAGTGCATTTTTGTTGATTACTTTACCTATTTCTCACTTGCTCAATTCCCTTTGGAAACGGCTCAATAGTTCCAGTCCGGGAGTGGATCCGGGAAAACGCAAATTCCTTCAGCTCGGCGTGGCCGCCTTTCCCGGGGTGGCCATGGGTGCCAACACAGCTGGCTTTGCCAATTCCTACCAGACTGTTCGTATTCCTCGTCTAAGTGTCTATTATCCCGATCTTGCACCGGAATTGGATGGATTTAAAATCGCTCATCTGAGCGATCTGCACTTGGGTTATTTTTTCAATCTCGATGATCTGGAAAAAGCACTGAATGATCTTAAACCGGAAAAACCTGATATGGTGGCAGTCACTGGTGATATTGCCGACGATCTGCGCCAGTTACCCGAAGCTCTGGAGATGATTGCCGATCTCGCACCGGGATTCACCTCTATCGGAAACCATGAATACTATCGGGGGTCTGAAAAAGCAATTGAAATTCTCAGTAACAGCCCGTTGCCCTTTTTAAGAGATTCCGGTCAATTGTTTGATCATAAAGGAAGACAAATGTATGTAGGGGGTGCTGACGATCCGCGCATTCTGAAACACAATATTGACAATTTCATGAAAGAAACCATCTCCAAAGCGCTCAAAGATGCGCCGCAGGACATGTTTACACTTTTGTTGAGCCATCGACCCAGGGCATTGGATATGGCTTCGACCATGAATGTAGATCTGGTTTTAGCCGGACATACGCATGGCGGACAAGTCGGATTTCAGGGCAAGCCGGTATTGGAAGCTCTGGGCCAGGAACCCTATAGCTGGGGGCATTATCGTATGCGTGACACGCATCTCTATACCACCTCTGGAATGGGACACTGGTTCCCCTTTCGCATGGGCTGCCCCACCGAAGCACCCATTTTAGAACTTTATCGTGGTCAGCCCAAAATTCCGGCAGTTTAAAACAACTTGCAGATATAATCTCTTTTTGACATTCCAGTTGCCATTATTATTAGCGAGCCTGGTCAATCCTAAAAAAATCAATCAACGAGAGGATGCATGGATATTGAACAGTGGCAATCGAAATATGGTGACTATGCATTGATCACCGGAGCATCGGCTGGCATCGGTCGTGCATTCGCTCAGCAATTGGCGGCTAAAGGCCTGAATCTGATCATCGCAGCACGCCGTCTCTCTAAACTCCAGTCATTGGCAGATGATCTCTCATCCAACTATCATATCAATGTGCTTCCTATCGAGCTGGACTTGACCCGTGACGATTTTATGGATCTCCTCGTTCAAAAAACACACGCCCTTAAAATCGGATTGCTTGTAAATAATGCCGGAAGAGGCTCCATTGCTCCCCTGGTGCAAAGCGATCCAGCTGTGCTCGAACAGCTGGTCAAGCTTAATTGCCTGGCCCCTACCCTGCTGGCGAATCATTTCGGCCAGCTCATGGCTGAGCGAGGCCAGGGCGGTATTATTTTTCTGGGATCAGTGGTGGGTTATCATGCATCGCCCTATATCGCAGCCTATTCCGCATCCAAAGTCTTTAATATCTATCTGGCCGAAGCATTATGGTATGAACTCAAACAACAGGGCGTTGACGTTCTCTGTTTGTCTCCCGGAGGGACAGAGACGGAATTTCAACGGGTGTCAAACATGTCAGCAGGTCCCCTGGTGGCCACACCCCAAGAGGTCGCTGCTCTGGGAATAAAATTCCTGGGCAAAAAACAAAGTGTCATTCATGGATGGCATAATAAATTATGGGCTTTTTTCAACCGTCTTTTGCCACGAACATGGGACGTCCGGCTAAGCGGTTATGCCCTTTCCCAATACGGTCATGAAAAACCATCCCCTGATAAAGAAAAATAATCCCAACAGACAAGGCCCCCCATAAACATGTCTACCTGCGCGTTATAGCGACAACGCGTACATAAAAATCCCTGCAGCCACGGCCACATTCAATGAATCGCTCTGTTCATGCATCGGAATACAAACCCGATAGTCACACTGTCGGATCCAATCGGACTGCAATCCGTGCGCTTCTGTGCCGAGTACCACTGCCAGGTACTCTGGCACTGTAAAATTCTTGAGGGGAACGGCATCATGTGTTGTCACCGTGGCAATGGTTTTAATACCATAAAATTCCTGCAAAAAAAGGTTATCCTTCTCGATATCATGTAATCGGATCAGGGGCAGATGGAAAATCGCCCCCATAGAAGTGCGAATGGTGCGGCGCACATAGGGTTGACAACAAGACAGACCCAGTAATACCGCCTGATAGCCAAAGGCCAGAGCTGACCGCAATATCGCACCCAGATTCTCAGGATCATTGATTTCGGGACAGATAACGAGACGTCGAGGCACCTCTTTTTCAACCCACTGCGGCAATGTAAGTGGAGGAGGAATGTGCCCAAGCGCCAATACTCCACGATGGAATTTAAAACCGACAATCTCTTGAATAATACGTTCAGTCGTCACATACATCTCGTTGACGTTAAAGGCAGCAAATTTATGCGCTCTGGACTCTGAGACCAAAATAGCCTTGCATCGATGCTGGAGATCGGAAGAGCACACGTCTGAACTCCAGTCACGTGAAACGATCT
>CAYNUX010000335.1:0-4867 GCA_964400115.1 uncultured Cytophagia bacterium | reverse complement strand
CCTGTTATCCTAAAAATCGAGTCATTTCTTTTGACCCATGGCGGCATTGCTCCTCGTTATGTCGGACAGTCGATTGAATCTTTGAATCAGACACTCAAAGGGTTATTACAGGAACCGGTGTTTCCCTATTTATTGACCGATTCGACATGGGCCTCTTATATAGATTCCGCCCAATATGTTCAACGCATGGATTTTTTCTTTGGACAAAATAGTCTGTTTTGGTATCGCGATTATGCCACAAGTGATACCCTGATTTCAGAATTGGATAACGTTTTAGACTTTTTTGACGTAAAAGCCATGATAATCGGGCACACTGCGCTCGATCAAATCAAAGTCAGCTATGACGCAAAACTCTATGCTATAGATCTCAAAAATCCTGCTGCTGAAATGCTCGCTATATTCAGAGAGGATTCATTCTCTGCATATAGCATTAAATTAGACGGATCCAAAAGACGTCTATATCCTCTAACCTCTCCCTGAAAAAAGCTTTGATTTCACATTCTTATTTCTATATTTCTAGAGACGTTACCATTAACCACCCTTTTACCTGGTCATACGACGTGGGAGAAAAAAATGTACAGTCGTTTAAGCAGCTGTGGTTTCGCAAGTGCCCTCCTCATAGTCATTCTGGCAATGACATCTCTTGGCGCAAAGACAAATCCATTAATGCGTTTCCCGGATATTCATCAGGATACAATTGTCTTTGGCTCTGGCAATGATCTTTGGAAAGTGTCTGCCAAAGGAGGTGATGCGATTCGCCTCACCATACACGATGGCAGCGAAGAATCTCCTTACTTTTCACCTGACGGAAAAACTATCGCATTTTCAGCAGAGTATGATGGTAACCAGGATGTCTATGTCATGACATCGGACGGTGGAAGCATCACCCGGCTTACGTTTCATCCTTCGCGGGACAAGGTTGTGGGATGGCATCCCGTAAAGAATAAAATACTCTTTTCCTCTGCTCGCGACAGTTATTCTCGATTTACCAGACTTTACCTTATCTCCCCCGACGGAACCGGTTTGGAGCCATTGATTCTGCATGAAGCGGCACAGGGCAGCTTTAGTCCGGATGCACAATTTATCGCTTATAACAGAGTTGCCAGGGAACAAAGGACGTGGAAAAGATACACCGGCGGACTGGCTCAGGATATCTATATCTATGATTTCGCATCTCAGGACGACCGGCGTATGACCGACTTTAACGGAACAGATCGCACACCCATGTGGATCAAGGACAAGGTGTATTTCAGTTCTGATCGCACTGGCAGGATAAATCTCTATTCCTTATCTCCCAAAGGGGGCAAGATTCAACAACTCACCGATCATAAAGAATATGATGTGCGATATCCGAATAGCGACAATTCGAAAATCGTCTATGAAAATGGAGGTGATATTTGGCTGTTTGACACGATGACGAATGAAAACGATCAGGTGGATATTCGTGTCAAACCCGATGCGCCAGAGCGGCGACCACGTTGGGAACATGTCAAATCCCTGATAACAGAGATCTCACCCTCCCCTTCAGGAAGGCAAATACTGGTGTCGGCAAGGGGTGAACTCTTTACAGTTCCGGTCGAACATGGAGCGATTCTGAACAAGACCCAATCCAGCGAATCACGCGAAAAAGATGCTGTCTGGTCTCCGGACGGAAGCAAAGCGGCCTATTTCAGCGATGCCAGTGGCGAATATGAAATCATGGTTATGGACATGCTCAATGGATCCCCCCCTCTCCAACTCACACAACTGGGACCAGGATACCGACATACCCTGCGATGGTCACCAGATAGCAAAAAACTCGCATTTACGGATCAAACGCTGACCTGTTTTATTATCGATGTGAATAGCAGAGAGGTAAAAACTGTTGACAAGGCCGAGTTTGAAAATATCGATGTATCACTCGAAAACAAACCCATATCCGATTTCAGGTGGTCTCCGGATAGTCACTTTCTCACCTATTCCAAGATGAACAAAGACCTCTTGTATCAGGTCTATGTTTATGATCTGGAAAAAGAACAGATCCATAAGGTGAGCGATGGATTGTTTAATGATTTCAATCCAGTGTTTTCATTGGACGGCAAACATCTTTTTTTTATATCCAATCGCCGCTTTGATCCCACTTTGGGTGATTTTGAATGGGAGATGGTCTACAAAAACGTTGCAGGAATTTATGCCCTTACACTGCAGAAAAACGGTGAGGCCATGTTTCCTTTACAGCAGGAACCGGTCATCAATACCACTGATACGACAAAAGTGAAAAACCCGGACGTTCGTATTGACTTTGAAGGGGTGTCTTTTCGTATAGAAGCCTTTCCTCTCGATCCCGGAAATTATCGTGATTTACGGGCTGGCAAAGATGGCTTATTTTATTTAAATGCTGAAAAGGGTGATTTCAATCGCTTTGAATTCCGGGCCCATCCCCCAATGGATCTATATTCATTTTCCTTTGAGGAGCGCAAGGAAAAGTTGCTGGTCAAGGGGGTAAAAACCTTTGAGGTAACCTCTAAAGGCGAGTCTCTGTTTTGTCTCAATTCGGATATCAGTGTGGTGAAACCAGAGAAGCCCGATCCCGAACCCGAAAATGTGGATTTAAAGAACCTCAATATGCGGCTCGATCCGGTCGCTGAATGGAATCAGATATTTCATGAAGCCTGGCGCATGGAACGCGACTATTATTATGAACCCAATATGCACGGTCTGGATTGGGAGAAAACCAAAAACATGTATCTCCCCCTATTGGATCGCGTTACTTGCCGCGATGATCTGGGTTTTGTTATCGGAGAACTGATCGGTGAACTCAACACTTCACACACCTATGTCTATGGCGGTGACCAGGAACGCCAGGCAACATCGATCAATGTGGCTCTGTTAGGAGCTGATTGGCAAGCCGATAAAGCCTCAAAACGGTATCGGTTGGAAAAAATTTACAGCGTTGCAGACTGGTCACGGGATATTCATCCACCATTGGCTCAGCCAGGCATCAATATCAAAACAGGCGATTATTTGATGGCCGTGAATGATACCGAGGTGACGACCCGGGATAACCTCTACAGCCATTTTCAAAATCTCGGCGATCAGCAAATCAAGATCACAGTCAATTCTGTTCCAGAGATGTCCGGGGCAAAAAGTTTTTGGGTGAATCCGGTGACAAGTGAATATGCGCTGCGATATCTGGATTGGGTGGAAAGCAACCGTCAATACGTAGAAAAGGCTTCAAATGGAACCATAGGCTATATGCACTTGCCTGACACCTATATCGGATCAGCCAGAGAATTTCCAAAAATGTTTTTTGCACAAATACGCAAACAGGGATTGATTGTCGATGGTCGCTATAATGGAGGGGGTCTGGATCCGGATATCTTTTTACGCCGTCTCGATCGAGAGCCTCTTTCCTATTGGACCCGGCGCTATTCGCACGATCAGACCGGACCTGTTTATGCGCCACTTGCCCATAAGGTATGTCTTACAAATCGCCAGGCCGGTTCCGGCGGAGATGAATTACCTTATCTTTTCCAAAAACGCGGGATGGGACCGGTGATTGGTACCCGCACCTGGGGAGGACTGGTAGGGGTCTCGATGTTTATTAAACTGATCGATGGCGGAGGACTGACAGCGCCAGATTACCGCATTTATGATGACAGCGGTAACTGGGTGGTAGAGAATACCGGCGTTACTCCGGATATCATCGTGGACAATGATCCGGCAGAGGTGGCCAGGGGGATCGATGCCCAACTCGAGACTGCGATCAGGATTTTACGGGAAAAAATCGCCACAGACCCTCCAAAATGGCCCAATCACCAGGCTTTTCCGATTGATGAAAAAGCAAAAATACAATAACGGGAGAGAATGTGCAAAAGCAACCCAGTTCAAGATTCTGCTTTTTATGCGGCAAGGAAAACAATAGCGGGCTGCAAATGGAATGGGAAAATGATGCGGAAAATCAACGCGTCATTGGTCGAGTACGCGTACCAGATCACTTTAACGGATATCCGGGAGTTGTCCATGGCGGTATCGTCGCGGCAATATTGGATGAAACAGCCGGTCGGGCAACGTTATTAAAGAATGACGACAACTTGATGGTGACATTAAAGCTGGAAATCACTTATCGTCAACCCACGCCGACAGAAGAGGAACTCACGGTAATCGGCCGGGCTACCCGAATAACGAGCCGACGGGCAATGGTCGAAGGTGAATTGTTCAACGAAAAAGGCGAAATCACAGCCACATGCAAGGCTGTTGTTGTAAAACCCCCGGAAACAATCCAGAGCGGGTGGGAAAAGGAAAAGCAGTATTGGAAAGTATACAACAATGAGGAGATGCCATGACTTTAATCGGTTTGTTAATACTTTTGCTTGTCGCAGCTATACTGGGCTCCATCGGAGCTTCTCTGGCAGGACATTCCTCAGGAGGATGCTTGACCAGCATAGCACTGGGATTCATCGGTGCTCTGTTGGGCTCTTATATAAGCCAAGCTGTCGGTATAAGAGATATTTTATATTTTCATGATATTCCCATTATATGGTCTATTATCGGATCGGCAGTGTTTGTTGCATTGCTGAATCTGCTTTCCGGAGGCAAGAGACGGGCCTGATCGAACTTTATTTTGAACAGACAAACACAAAAGGCACCTATGATGAGTAGCATCAAACCCTATATATTGCTAATCGAAGATGATACTGATCAAGCTTTTGTCTTGCGATACTTTTTAAAAAACAGCGGTTATGCAGTCGACTGGTGCTCCAAACCGGATTCATGCTTAAAATCTGCCAAATCAAATTCTTACGATTTGATATTGCTCGATATCAATCTCAGCGCTGAAATAGACGGTTTTGAGCTAATACGTCGATTTAAGGCAGATCCTTTGTTG
>CAYNUX010000334.1:0-4907 GCA_964400115.1 uncultured Cytophagia bacterium | reverse complement strand
GCGAGTTGCACAGTTCTGACAACCTTTTGCTGGGCGTTTATCAGCTCTTTGTTGATTGTTTCCAGTCTCTCGATAAGATAGGGTAAACACATTTCGGCTTCTGCAATTCCCTGATAGACAGCGATGGCTTTTTCGCGACAGGAGGAATAGCCACAAGCACCACAGTCGAGCTGATCTTTGGGTTCGAATTTATTGATGCGCGCAAATATTTCTTTGATTTCCTTTTCACTGGGTTGCGCGAATGAGATGGCTTCTGCTTGGTATCCCCGGGAAAGAGGAATCTTGAAAGTGGGGCTGTATACATTTTCCTGACTGTTTCGTCTCAGTTGATTATTGACAAAGTTTATCACAATATCTTTGCGTGCAAAATAGGATAGCTCGTTCATCATACCCGGTCCATTGACACAGCCCTCACAGAAAAGCAGATCATAAAACCGCTCCTGGAGGTTTCCTTCTTTTATTCGTTGCAAGATATTGATAACTCGTTCGCTCCCTTCTGTCACATTGATTTCATTTTGTAAAATATCTTGTTCCATCCCGGCGGCCAGCAACAAGCCACCGGATATTGGAAACACGCCTCCCAGCCGTGATTGGGGGGGGTCAAATTTTTCTTCGGGGCACTCTTTGATGACCACAGAATGCATTTCAAAAAGTTGTAATAGTTCATCAAATAACAGAACCTGATCGATAATCCCTTTTACCTCATTATCCATCATCTCTTTCTTTTTTGTGATACAAGGTCCGATAAACACCACCTTGGCCGTTTTATGGTATGTAGATCTGACAATATTTGCCGTAGCGATCATGGGAGAAACCAGCGGTGCCAGATAGGGTAAAAGGTTGGGATGATATTTCTGGATATAATACACCACAGCCGGACAGGGAGTGGAAATGACCATGCTTTTTTCCACTGCCAGTTCAGCATATTTTAACGCCAGGGCATCCGCTCCGACGGCGACCTGCACGACACGGTCAAACCCCAGTTTATGCAAGGCGCCGACCACACGCAGAGGATCCTGATCGTGAAATGCCGCTGGAAATGACGGAGCTATGATGGCAATTTTTTGCGCATCGGCCCAGAGGATCTTTTGGGTGTCTTTTATGCCGCTCTGTATTGCTTTGGCTTTTTGGCTGCAGACACGTACACATTTGCCACAACCTATGCATCGATCCTGAATCACCATCGCCTGGCCATTTTCGATGCGTATGGCTTTGGCCGGGCAGTGCCTGACGCAGGCATAACATCGTTTGCAGCGATCTCTTATGGTTTCTACAACCGGCATAGGGTTCCTGTTTTAATCCAAAAAAAAAGCAGCTCCACACTATTTGGGATTAAACAGGGATAGTGCAGAACTTTTGCCACCTAAAGATATGGCAGACTCTAACATCTCATTTCGCTTTTGGTGATATCATGGGTTCATCGAGTTCCTGGAATTCCGGCAAATCACTTTTTATTTTTTTGGTTACCTTTTTGGGCAACAGACCCAATGCAACGCCTACTCCGTACAAGATGGCTTCCGGTCGCGGCGGACAGCCCGGCACATAATAATCGACAGGAATCGCTTTGTCCGCTGCACCATACATATTATAACTATCGAAAAACACATCACCACCACACGCGCAAGAACCGATAGCGAACACCAGTTTGGGATTGGGTGTTGCATTATACAACCGTTTGAGGGCCGGGGCGATCTGCCTGCTTACCCCCCCTGTTACCAACAGCACATCTGCATGCCGGGGGGAGCCAACCAATTTGATGCCAAAACGTTCTGCATCATAATAAGGTGTAAGAACATTGATGATTTCAATATCGCATCCGTTACACGCTGCACAGTTGGTGTGATAGACCCACAATGCTTTGGGAAATGCTTTTTGGCATAACTTTTTGAGCATAATACTCCTCACAACCTTTTAGGTTAGGCACCACCAAGAGCCCATATAGCCAATACAGCTTTGGTCGCGCTATCGAGAATAGGAAATAAAATTTGCGGATAAACACCGATCAGGATACATAGCAGAGCCAATACAACAATGCTAAAATGCATGGAAAAAGGCACTTTTACAAGTTCTATATCCTGTTCACTCCCTATGGGTGTTTTAGGTGCCTGCCAAAATACTCTATACGCTGCAGAAACAAGACACGCAAGAGTAAGAAAACCGGTCAAAATCGAAATTACCATCGCCCAATAGATCCCCTGTTCACCGATTGCAAAAAACAGGGTGAATTTACTCATAAATCCGTTAAATGGAGGCAACCCTCCGATGGCAAGCGCTCCTACCATAAAACAAAATGTCGTTGTTGGCATTTTGGACGCCAATCCCCCCAATTGTGATATCCTTCGTAATCCACCAGTGGCATACATAATCGCGCCTACACTCATGAAAAGCAATCCCTTGATCAAAGTATGATTGACCAGATGAAACAAGCCGCCATATATGCCAAGATAAGTGCCTAAACCAAGGCCTTCAAAGACATAAGCGATTTGGCTGACGCTTGAATAGGCCAGCATTCGTTTGAGATCATCCTGAACCAATGCCAGAAAAATTCCGATCAACATACTTGCAGAACTCAATATGGCGATAAAGATGACGATGGAATGATAGGTGGGAGCGAAAATGGTTACGGTGCGCGCCAGTGCATAGGCACCAATTTTGATAATCAAACCGGAAAGAAGAGCACTGATGGGGGAGGGCGCCTCAGAATGAGCATCCGGCAACCAGGCATGAAAAGGCACCAGTCCTGCTTTGGTCGCAAATCCGACGGTCATAAACGCCACCCCCAATAAAGCGATGTTTTTGGGAATGAGCTGGGAAATACGGCCAACTTCTGTCAACAAGAGAGCGTGTGCCCCAACTTTGAGGTGGGGATGAGCTGCTGAAAAGATCAATACAATACCCAAAAGCGCAAAGGTAATACCTACCACGACCAGCAATATATATTTATATCCGGCCTCGAGCGAAGCACGTTTGCGATAAAATGCCACCAGCAAGGCCGTTGCCAGTGTCGTTCCTTCCATTGCCACATACAACATGACCATGTGATTGGTGCTGACCGTCCAGTTCATGGTACCGGTAAAAAGCAAAATCAGCGCATAATAAAGTGTCAGACGTCCATCGGTAACCAGGCCCTGTGCTTGCTCGTGTTTCATATAACGAATGGACTGAATGGCGATCAGGATAACCATGCCATCAACAAGCAATATGATCAGAGCGCTCAATCCGTCTACAAACAAGCTCTGACCCAGAGCAGACAAGGTATTGCCGCTAAATACGGTTATCGCCAATCGGATCGCAATGATAAATTCTGCTACCAGAATAGCCAGTGTGGTTATTTCTCGGGCATTTTTAAACTTGCTGAATCCAAACAGGACTGTAAAAATCGCTCCCAAAATTGGCAAGAGGATTAAAATCAACGGTAAAGATGACTGGATAGAATCTGCCATGA
The DNA here is from genome assembly GCA_964400115.1 of uncultured Cytophagia bacterium. Taxonomy (GTDB): domain Bacteria; phylum Zhuqueibacterota; class Zhuqueibacteria; order Residuimicrobiales; family Oceaniaggregativiventaceae; genus Oceaniaggregativivens. Next base: position 1,462 of record CAYNUX010000334.1, on the reverse strand, counting down.
GTTACCTCTTTATCTCTTTAATTCAGAGAGTTTGACTGTGTCAGTAGAGCCGAATACCTGGTAAATATTTGAACTGAGATAGAGCAATAAAAATACAACAGCCACGACATTGGTTAAAATGCCTATCATCGTGGTTTCGCGCAGAGTCGGTGTCAGTGCCAAAAGAATCAGGTGCACACCATTTTCCAGCAACGCCAAACCGATCACGGTCTTGACAGCGTCGCGACGTGTCAAAAGAGTCCAAATGCCCAGTGTAAAGATCGTAAATGCCCCTGCCAACAGACTCCTGACCGGCTCTTGCATTGCCACATCCGTTGGAGCCAGCAGAAACAGATAACTTTTGAATAGATGGAAAAAAACGACCAGAATAATCGAAACCAGGGTGATGGAAATGCCGAACCCGATCAATGGCCGATGCTCGATAGGAGGCAACATGCGAATAAACCTGAGCATCATATAGGGAAGCACCACCACTTTGGTGATGAAACAGGTCAAGGCCCATAAAAAAAGACTCGGATTGTCCTTGAGAATTGCATAACTGATGATAATGGCACATAAAAAGATCGAATGTAACATATAAGCATATGCGCTCGTGCGCAAATTTCTCATCTCTACGGCTGCCATAGACGCGATCAAGATTGCCAGGGTCAGAGTGATAAGTATCTGTTCTGTCATGTTTTTACCTCCTCCTGCAGCGGGGGGGCACCTGAAGGCATACAGGCTCCCAGATAATTCCTTCCCTGTCGGTTTCGTTTGGTAGGGATTTTATCGATACTGTTTTCGGTTTCAAAGCATCTGCCGCATCGTGCACAGCTTGCCATATAGAGCTCTTGCTCTATATAGAGATCGGTTTTGTCATTGGTAGAGGTTTCAAATTCGAATGTCATTTTGATCGATTCTTCCGGACACACTTGTTCGCACCGGCCACAGTAGGTGCAGCGATCGAGAATGAATTCCATACGGGTGCGATCTTGTTCATCATAAAATCGTATCAATCGTGAAGGACACACATTGGCACATCCCCCACAACCGATGCACTTGCTTTCATCGATATCCAGTTTTCCGCGGAATCCTTCCGGAACTTTTGCTCCTTCGCCAAACGGATAGGGAAGCGTGACCCGAAGATTTGAAAAACATATGGCTGCTTCTTTGATTTTAGATTTAAACATCTTTTTTATCCTCTTGAAAAAAATTGCGAGTTTCAGGATCCTGCCAGTGCAAAGGCCAAACCGATAACCGTTACAAAGATCAAAATCGCAAAATATCGAACCGCCTGATCGATCCGCAGACGGGGATTGACAGCATGAACCACACCGACGATCAAAAGCAAAACCAGGATTTTAATGAGGGTATAAATAATATTGATGATGAGTACTTTGGAATGCAGCCAGGGTATAAAAATGGAAACAAAAACCGCTGCAAAGATAAGCTCTTTGGCGTAAAAGGACCATTTGAAAAGAGC
>CAYNUX010000333.1:0-4921 GCA_964400115.1 uncultured Cytophagia bacterium | reverse complement strand
CGGGAGGTGCTGCCGTGATCTTCGAGGAGACGCCCCTGGCCGGGGCCTACATCGTCCGGCTTCAGCCTATTGAGGACGACCGGGGATTTTTCGCCCGAACCTTTTGCGAGCGGGAGTTCGCCGCCAAAGATCTCGCAATCCGAATGGTCCAGGCCAACACCGCCCTGACTCGCAGGGCGGGCACCATCCGCGGGCTGCACTACCAGGCGCCGCCTCATTCCGAGGCCAAACTGGTCCGATGTATCCGGGGCGCGGTCTACGACGTCATGGCCGACGTCCGGCCCGATTCCCCCACCTTCCGGTCATGGTTCGGGGTGAATCTGACCGAGGAGAACCGGACCATGGTCTATGTCCCCGAAGGAATGGCCCACGGGTATCTCGCCCTGGCCGACGAATCCGAGCTGTTCTATCAGGTTTCCACCTTCTATACGCCTGGTGCGGAGCAGGGAATCCGCTGGAATGACCCGGCTTTCGGGATCGAATGGCCGCAGGTGAATGAATTAATCATATCCGAAAAAGACCGGAGTTGGCACGATTTCCGCTTATGAATTATCCAAAGTACCTGCATCAGGAATGATGGAAAAGATCGGACTCATGCCCGCGGCCGGACTCGCCACCAGAATCGGTCCCCTGCCCTGCAGCAAGGAGATTTATCCGCTTGGATTTCAGTATTCGAAGAACCGGAAAGGTGCGTATCCCGTGGTAGCCTGCCATCACCTCCTTGGGAACATGGCAAAGGCGGATGCGGACAAATGTTATGTGATTCTTCGCCCCGAAAAATGGGATATCCCCACCTATCTGGGGGATGGGAGAAACATCGGTATCCATTTGGCCTACCTGGTGACGAAGCAGACTCCCGGTGCTCCCTTCACCATCGACCAGGCCTTTCCATTTGTTGAAAACGCTCTGATCCTCTTCGGCTTTCCGGATATCATTTTCGGCCCGGAAGACGCTTTTCTTCGGTTGGTGGATCGCCAGCGGACTTCGAAAGCGGATATCGTTTTGGGTCTGTATCGTGCCCATCGACCCCAGAAGATGGACATGGTGGATCTCGATTCCGACGGACGGCTTCGGGAAATCATTATTAAGCCCTCCTCGACCGATCTGGAACTGACGTGGATCATCGCCGTATGGACCGGCGTTTTTACACGGTTTATGCATGATTTTCTTCCCAAAGCATCTGCTGTGAAAAACGTGGAAACAGGAGAACTGTATATCGGAGACGTCATTCGCGAAGGGATGCGGGCGGGGCTTTCGGTCGAGACCGTTGTCTTTCCGGACGGTGATTATGTGGATATCGGAACCCCCGAAGATCTGACCCGGGCCGTTCAGGAAAACATTCGAACATGGGAGGAAGTCAGCTTATGATTATTGTGGATACCGCGCTGGCGAAACGGGCGGCGGAGGGAAATCCCGTGCAGGTGGCCATGACCGGTGCAGGATACATGGGACAGGGGATTGCGCTGCAGATCGAACAATACGTCGAAGGGATGCGGTTGGCGGGCATCTCGAACCGGACCCTGTCCAAAGCGAGAGATGCGTATCGCAACGCCGGTCGTGAGGCGGTTGTCGCCGAAAGCGTTTCCGACGTGGAAGACTGTATTTCAAAAGGCCGCTATGTGATCACCGAGGACCCTTTCTTACTCTGCCAGGCGGAAGGCATCGACGTAATCATCGAAGCGACGGGGGATGTGGAGTTCAGCGCACAGGTGGTTATGAAGGCGATCGAGCACCGCAAACACGTCGTTTTGATGAACGCCGAATTGGATGCGACCGTAGGCCCGATCCTGAAAGTGTATGCCGACCGAGCCGGTGTGGTCATTACAAACGCGGACGGCGATCAACCCGGCGTCATGATGAATCTGTATCGGTTCGTCAAATCGATCGGGTACAATCCGGTTCTGGCCGGCAATATCAAAGGCCTTCAGGACTACTACCGAACCCCCGAAACACAGAAAGCGTTTGCGGAAGCCCACCATATCAGCCCTAAAATGGCGACCTCGTTTGCCGACGGCACCAAGATATCCATGGAAAACGCCGTCGTCGCCAACGCAACCGGCTTCAAGGTCGGTCAAAGAGGCATGTATGGGCCGCGATGTGACCATGTCCGGGAGGCGGTGGACCTTTTTCCGCTCGATAAGATGCGCGACACCGGTCTGGTCGATTTCATCCTGGGGGCCGAACCGGGGCCGGGGGTGTTTGTGCTCGGGTACAACGACCACCCCGTTCGGCAGGAATACATGCAATATTTCAAGATGGGCGACGGGCCGTTGTATGCCTTTTATATACCATATCATTTGCCGCATCTAGAGGTTCATTTGACGGCGGCGCGAGCAGTTCTTTTCAAAGATGCGGCCGTTGCTCCCCTCGCCGGACCGGTTTGTGAGGTGATTACGATCGCAAAGCGCGATCTCCAGGCCGGGGAGGTGCTTGATGGCATAGGTGGTTTCACTTGTTATGGAGTGATCGAAAATGCTGAGGCCCAGCAAGCGAAGAATCTGCTCCCCATGGGACTTTGTGAGGGATGCAAGTTGAAAACTAAAATTACAATAGACCAGGCAATAACTATAGGAGATGTTATTTTGCCGGAGAATACAATAGGAGCACGACTTCGTCAAGAACAAGATGCACTTTCACTTTATTAGCATTATTTTAGATGAAAGTCTTTGAAATTATGATTAAAAAAGATTGCCGAAGATTTTCCTCCCACTTCAAATATGTATTGGTTGGTATAGTTCTATGTTTGTCTTTCGAATATGCGAATGCAGAATCGATCCGAATAATGCCTCTTGGAGATTCTATTACATATGATACTTATGCCGATGATCCGCGTGCTCCAGGGATGAGGACCGGATATCGACAACCCCTTTGGCTGCAGCTTGTAAATGAAGGGTATGATGTTGACTTTATAGGTAATCAACTTGCTGGTCAGGATGCTACCCCTGCATTTGATCCCCACAATGCCGGGTTCCCTGGTATTACTGCTGCCCAGTTGGTCACTTTACTTGCGACAGGTTACTGGGACAATTATGGTCAGGGGGAAGCAGTAGCTCCCGGGCCCTATCTCGATTATTATCCGGCGGATATTATTCTCCTACATATCGGTACAAATCACACGCCCAACAATGCTGAAGATATTGAGAATATCTTAAATATTATCGATTCTAATAGCGAGGAGACAATTGTGGTGGTTGCTCGGATTATTAATCAGGCCGAGTATGCGCCCGAGGTAACAGCCTTCAATGATGAATTGCAAACGCTTGTAAACACAAGGATTTCTCAAGGAGACATTTTGTATTTGGTGGATATGGAAAATGGAGCGGAGCTTGATTACATTATTGGATCGGATATGATAGATTTACTACATCCCTCATCCAATGGATACACAAAGATGGCAAATAATTGGTTCGAAAAGTTGAAAACAATTTTGCCGGAACCAAACCATCCACCCACCATTATTTCTCAACCGAATGTCGATGCTTACGTTGATGAAGAATATTATTACCAGCTTGAGGCTGAAGGTTCTCCATCAAGTACTTTTTCAATTGTTATAGGGCCTCCTGGTATGGTCATTGGTGGTATCTCTGGCCTCATTCGGTGGATTCCGGATGGTCCTGGGAAATTTAACGTGAGCGTTCAAGCCTTAAATGTTGCTGGATATGATATTCAAAATTTTGAAATAGATGTTATTCAAAGAGGTGATTTAAATGTAGATTCGGAAGTGGATATTAAAGATCTGATTTTAGTTTTAAAGATTTTATCTTCGATCTCAATCGATGGGCCTTTAGATTTAAAAGCAGATCCGAATGGAAACAGCCAGATTGGTATTCAGGATGCCATATGGATTCTCCAGAAAATCGCCATTTTTCGTTAGATTGTTTCTGTTTCCTCGGGTGTTGATATCCTTCAAATCCAACAATGAAATGAGAAAAATTCGAACATTCCAAAGTTTACTCTGATGCCTTTCACTCATATCGTTTTTGCCCCAAAGGTAACGTTTTGCTTCATTTTTTGAGTAAAAAATGGATACGCTTTTGGATGCGTTTCGGAAAATATAACTCTATTAGTTTTTTTACTACGAAATTGGCGTTGCTTCCGGTAAGGCCTTTTCGCCATAGATATCCTCTGGCCTCTTTATTTCCCCACGGATTTACTGCGCCGGATTCAGAAATCGACCGAAAAGTGCTCGAAAAGGGGAAATATGTTTATATAGGTAGCCGAGTTCTGTTTTTTAGGCAAAAAGACGGTGGCGCTATTTCGATAGGTAAGAGAGTTTTTTTGAACGATGGTATCCGTTTGGAAACGGGTTTTGGGGGGTGCATTACAATTGGCGATTATACCCACATACAGTCGGATTGCCAATTCTCAGCCTATGTGGGCAGTATAAGGATTGGAAAGAAAGTACAAATCGCACCCCGTTGCGCCTTTTACCCTTATAACCACGGTGTGTCCTTGGAAGAATCGATGATGAAACAGCCTCTGGTAAGCCGAGGGGATATTGAAGTGAAAGATGAAGCCTGGATCGGGCATGGCGCTATCATTCTGGAAGGAGTTACGATCGGTTTTGGTGCAGTTGTGGGGGCTGGAGCTGTTGTGAAAAACAACATTCCTGATTTTGCCCTGTGTGCGGGTATACCTGCTAAGGTATTAGGATATAGGCAGTGACACTCTGCTAAACAAAATTAGAATTAGATCGAAAGTTTTTAAACCGAAGAAATCTATTTGAGCGGATGGTAACCGGAGTGATATGTGAATCAAATACATGCTCTGTCGCATTGTTCCAAAAATGAAAGATCCACTGGAAAGAAGTTTAAATTGGTTCTTCGAATTGTCTTATCGCTTATACCCGTTATCTTGTTAGCTCTTATCAAGATCCCTTACCCTTTTTGCGGGGATCAAGCGCTGTTTGCAGTTTTTGCGG
>CAYNUX010000332.1:0-4936 GCA_964400115.1 uncultured Cytophagia bacterium | reverse complement strand
TGGAAACCGTTCGTGTCCGAAGTCAACATGCAATATTGGCGAGATGTACATTCACCACAATGGCGACTCTACTTCTCGAAATAACTCAAACACGAAAGAAAGAAAAACCCAAGGCAAAGCAAAGGCAGATTGGAATCCCCTTTGCAATGGCATCTTAAAGAAAAAGGATTTTAAAATAAGAAGTGAATTTCGATCAGTAGCCTTGTGTTTGTTCGGCCTCGGAGGATGGGATAGGATAAAAGAGATAGAACCAAATACGTGCTGAATTCTTCTGAATATAAGAGAGTATCCGCATCAATACTCGGGAGTGGCAGCGGGATTATGGAGTCACCTTAAACGGTCAAGAAGACTCAAAAAAACAAACCAGCCCTTTTCGCGTATTGAGCAAAAGATAACCAGAAAAATTTGAGAAATTTAGCCTGAAAATGGCTCTCAAATAATTGTTGACTTCGTTCTGAGACTACTTTTTAACACCCTTTTACTGAAGAATACACCGGCGAATCGATATCATCAAAATGGCCAATCATGCACTTTTTAATGGTCTCAAAGACAATGCTTTTCTTAAAGAGTTTGGGCTTCAAAGTGAAAAGAAAAAGAAGTTAGGGTCCGGCTGGAAACAGGCGTTTTTAGGCAGGTTCATGCAACAGACGTATTTTTTCAGTCCGATGGGGATCCGATGTAATCGGTCGTCATTTCGTCTTTAGGTCTGCGCGCGCATCCAACATCGTCCATTTTTATGAATCGGGGAGAGGCCAAATGATCTTTCCCCCGGATGAAAGGAGACCTGCGTATGAATACAAGATCCATCTTCAGACGGTTTGATCCTATAATCGGCGGGCGTATATCAGTTTCGGCCCGATCATTAAAAAGGTGCTGACCAAGGACTATCAAGTATCCACATGGCGCATGCCCTCATATATCGATTCAGGCCCCTGCTTTACGGCGCTTTTCACTCACAAAGCAGGATGACCGTCACCGGTCACAGCAATCCGAAAAGGGATCAACTCCTTTTAGCGCAACGCATCGAAAATGATCCTGAAAAGCGCAACCAAATGCTGTGCGACATCGCTCGGCTGGACAATCAGGACGTGCTGATCCTTTATCGGGGCGGCAGAGCCTTTCATGTGATTGCGAATCCGCAAATAAAGGTGTTCAGAATATCCAAAACGGTGTTGCCCAGTTTGCGGGAGCATGGATGGATAATTAGGGAGCGGCAGGGGGGCCATTTGATCTGTAAAGGAGCGCTGCGGCCCCATGACAGCTGAACCTTTTTTGACGATTTGGTCGAGCAGTGCTTGGGTGAACCGCTTCCGTCGGAGTTGGCGGGGGGCATTGCCATGTCCGGTATGCCGCCTGAGGCGCAAGGCTTTATCAAGCGCATGCTGGAGATCATTCGGCCTATCCGCCGAACGATATCAACCCATCTCTGCTCCGATGGCTGTCCACGATTCCCGCCATGCTACCCGGGCTCCTGGGGCGGAAAAATTCCGCCCATTACCTTACCGGGACGTCACCAAAAGCTCGATGCGAATGCTACCGCTCAACCATTCCCATCCAGAGAGATACCGCCTGTCCTGGTGGATGCCGGCTGCGGATTTGCCCCGGTGACGACGGCCGAAACAGCCCGGCATCTGCCGCACTGGCGGATTCTGGGGGTGGACCCCGCATTTGTCGAATATGTGCTGTACGATGCAGACGGGCATTACGCCTGTTTTTGACCGGGACGGCAGGTTTCAATACTTCCAGGCCTTGGCGGCCGGTGGCGGCCGAGCGTTATGTGTGGCCCGGCAGCCGCCAGAAACCGGTTTGAAACGCTTTTCCCTTTATTGTGGAAATCGGGCGGGTTCCAGGCTTGATGAACTCGTAAAAAGTCAACACCTCGATTTTTGGCCACAACATTTGGAGGTCTCAAAGAATCTTTGCCTCTATATATTGTTCCAAAAATTTTTCCGACCGACTTTTTACGAAACCATCAGGCTTGAATCCTCAGAAATGGAGGGCCACAAGCTAAGCTGATTCCCCATCCTATAGGGGATTTCGAAACAGACAATCTCAGCTTCATCCAATCGTATCTGACAGATATGAAAATCGAGGCGGTCAATGTCATCGGGTGTATGAACCTTCTTCTCTATTTCGATCCTGAGAATAGAAAACGGATGCTGCGCAATGCCGGCAAACCCCTGGAGGAGGATGGAATACTGATCGTCGGGACCAACGGAATGGGCATCCAAACCCGGTATGTCGTTTTTAAAAGGATCCCCGGCCGATTGATGCCGGTTGAATTCGCCTTCACCTTGGACAATCTCGGCCCCATTGTCTTCATGCCCTGGTTCACGATCCACAACGCTGATCCCGAAGCAGCCTTCATGGCGCAGCTGACCGGTGCAGTCCGGGCAGAGATACCTTTCTGGCTTGAGTTCAGGAGCAGAGTGGATGAATTGCTGCAATTCCATGAAATCTGCCGCCGAGGCAATGGCGGATACTTGGTTTTTTTGGAGGAAATGTCGCCCCCGACATATTTGGCGAAAAACGCCGCTTTTTGGCAGAGAATGGGGACCGACGGCTATGTGGACGGAGTCATGGATATCCTTTAAACAGGCCGGATACGACTCGTGGAAGAATCCTGTGGGCGATGTCGCCGTCCGGCCTGCCGGAAACCTCTTTTCTAAAGCGACCGCTGAACTCTTTCCGTTTTTCAGTGTATCAGCTTTTGACGGTTTGGCTTTCACATTGCTGCTTGCGGAAGATTTCCGTCTATTTGCAGTCAGCTCACGATATCCCGAAAAGCTCTCCGATTACCGATGATTGGCAAACATCGTTTCCGACGAGCTTTCCTGATAAAGCCTTTGCACGAAGGAGAAGGCTTTCCCATTCCCGAAGGGGCATAAAAGTTCTTGTGAAAAATCAAATTCCATAAAAACCTTAATTGATTCCAAATTTACTCATTTTCCGATAAAGGGTACTACGAGCGATTTTTAGTATGCGAGCTGCCTTAGCGATATTGCCGTCACTTTGACTCAAGGCAACTAAAATCATTTCTTTGTTATATTGCTCCAATGTTTTCATATTGGTGCTCATTTGTTGAGAAGATTTCCTATGCCGAATGAGAATGCAGTCATCTGTAATGGTATCTCCTTGGGACAAGAGTAGAGCACGTTCGATTAGATTTTCAAGTTCTCTAATATTTCCCGGCCAATTATATAACCGCAACTTTTCCAGGGCTTGAGGCGATATGATGGGTTTGGATGCGCCAAGCTTTCGTCCGTAGTTTTTTAGAATATGGGTGATCAGAACTTCCAGATCATCGGTCCGTTCCCGCAGCGGTGGTATCAAAATTTCAATGACATTTAGTCGATAATAAAGGTCTTCGCGGAAATGGCCTTGATCGACTTCCTCAATGAGATCGGTATTACTCGCGGTGATTATTCTTACATCGATGGGTATATTCCGACTGTCCCCTAGCCGCATAATTTCGTTCTGCTGCAAAACCCGCAGCAGTTTACCCTGGAGTTGCAGCGGAAGCCCGTTGATCTCATCGAGAAAAAGGGTTCCCCCATTTGCCAGTTCAAACTTTCCGATCATTCCCTTTTGCCGGGCGCCCGTAAACGCACCGCCTTTGTATCCGAACAATTCGGATTCAATCAGATCTCTTGGAATGGCGGCGCAAGAGATGGCCACAAAAGGACCCTGACTTCGGTGGCTGTGGTTGTGGATTGCTTGAGCGAACAATTCTTTTCCCGTACCGCTTTCTCCCATTATCAAGACCTTGGAGTTCGTCTTCGAGGCGGTCTTGGCCAGTTCGATCTGCTGCTGCAACTGGGAATTCTGGCCTTTGATATCGGAGAATTCATACTTTGCATAATTTCCACCGATCTGTTTGGCGATGCTGATCATCTTTTTTGGCGCGGAGATGGTCAAGATTCGGCCCAATAACTTGAATTGCTTGGTGTATATGGGGTCGACCTGGCAGATGAACGGTTTATATCCTTTCCCTATTTTAAAATTTATTTCACATGAGTCCAGATACTCTCCTCTTTCAAGAGCGGATTGCAGGTTTTCATCGAATTCGATGAAACTTTGAAGCCGCTCCTTGAGCATTTCGGCCTTTCTTTTTTTGATCAATTTTTCGGCAGCTGAATTGACGTGGGTAATTCGGTACCGGTCATTCGTGGCGATGATTCCATCGGAGACCGAGTCGTAAATGGATGTCAGCATATAATTCAACCGATGTGTGTCCTCCCCCAACTCCCGCTCCCGGAGCAGACTTTCGATATTCACCGCGGCGGCTTTTACCAAAGCGAATGTATGCTTGTGTTTATTCAACGACCGCCCCGAGAGGGTAATCACCCCGAGAAGCGCTTCTTTGCCGTTCCGAATCGGAGCAGATGAACAGGTCCACTGGTGATGGTTAATATTGAAATGTTCGGCCCCGGTCAACTGAATGGGGGTGCCCAATTCCAGGCAGAGACCGATTCCATTGGTGCCTGCATATTCGGAGGATCGCATGCATCCCGGAAGATAATAGTTGCGCTGGGCCATCGTCAGCACATCCCTGTCTCCTTGGACCTCCAGGACATACCCGTTCTTTTCCGACAGTGTAGTGATAAAGCCGGTCCCCCGTACGGATATTTCCAGCATTTCCAGGATCGGCTTTGAAACCTTTATCAGTTCACTGTTGAATTGATGGAGTTTTTCAAGATCATCCCGCTCCAGAGTTTCCGGCTGCGGCGGACTGAACGGGTCGAGACCCGCCGACAGACATTTTTTCCATGATCCTAAAATTTCCTTCTTGACGGGTATTCGGGTGTTTTTTCCTTCCAAAACGACTTCCTCCCAGGCGGTTTTGATCCGGTCCTCTTTTTTGGAGGCAGCCGTTTCGGGAATGGCTTCGGAATGGGTTTTTACGACCATGTTCTCCCCTTTTTCATTAAAGGTG
>CAYNUX010000331.1:0-4940 GCA_964400115.1 uncultured Cytophagia bacterium | reverse complement strand
ATATCGATCGATATATCGAGAATCCACAAATGTTTGCAGAAAATCAGGAACCGTTTCATGTACCCTTGATTCCGTTTGCCGATGAAACGCAAGCATTGGCTCAAAACTGGCAAGACTCACCCTGGGTTCTTTCGCTGAATGGAACCTGGAAATTTCTCTGGGTTGCCAATCCTCAGGAGGTACCTACGGGATTCGAGCAACCCACGAGTCCACTGGATTCCTGGGATGACATCACCGTGCCGGGTGTCTGGCAAACCCAGGGATATGGTCATAACATGTATCGCAACATACCGCAAGCTCTGGCTCCCTTTGACCCTCCTCACGTGCCGGATGACTGGAATCCCACAGGATGCTACAAAAGGACCTTCACCATACCCGAAGGATGGACCGGCCGGCCTGTATTTTTACATTTTGAGGGTGTGAAATCAGCTTCTTTCGTATGGATCAATGGCGAATATGTGGGATACGATCAGGGAGGCATGACCTCTGCCGAGTATAATATCACCTCTTTTTTGAAACCCGGCGAAAACACCCTTGCAGTGCAAGTGATGCGATGGAGTGACGGCAGTTATCTCGAAGACCAGGACATGTGGCGCTTCAGCGGGATTTATCGTAATGTCTATCTCTATTCCACGCCTTCTCTTCATATTCGTGATTTTTTTGTCAGAACCGATTTGGATGAAAACTTTCAGGATGCGACCTTACATCTCGATTTGACGCTGCGGCGCTATAGGGCTACGGCCCCAACCCATGCCAGGGTTAGTGCAAAGATCTTTGATACGCAAAAAAACCTGATCAGCGAGTTTGAAGAGGATCGTGATGTACAGGGCACAGAGGATGTCATTCTCAAAATGTCCGGTGAAATAGAGAATCCGAAAAAGTGGTCTGCTGAAAAACCCAATCTCTATACTTTGGTGCTATCTTTGACCGATGACGATGATCAACAGTTGGAAACCCTGGAAGAAACGATTGGATTTCGTAAACTGGATATTGTCGACGGCCAGGCCAGAGTCAACGGTGTTGCAGTAGATCATATGGGCGTCAACAGGCATGAACACCATCCGCAACACGGACGGACCATGCCAAAAGAGATGATGATCAAAGATTTGACGGTCATGAAACAGTTCAATGTCAATAGTGTCAGGCTTTGTCACTATCCCAATGCTCCGCTGTGGTATGACCTGGCTGATTTGTATGGTATTTATGTACAGGATGAAGTCAATGCGGAATGTCATTATGCAGAGGATTGGTTAGCAGACGAACCCGGCTGGGAAGAAGCGTTTCTGAATCGATTTGCCGGAATGCTCGAACGGGATAAGAACCATCCCAGCATCATCATATGGAGCACCGGAAACGAGTGCGGATTGGGCCGTGCCCATGATCTGATGGCCGACTATATGCGCAAGCGAGATCCGTCGCGTTTTCTTTACCATCAAAGCAATTCACCTGACGGAACTGCCCCGTATGTCGACATCGATGGCCCACGTTACCCTCATCCTGCTGAATTGCGCAAACAAGCAGAGCATACCACCCGCCCCATCCTGATGGGTGAATATATGCATGCCATGGGCAATAGTGTAGGGCTCTTTGAAGAATTTTGGCAACTTGTACGGGAAATTCCTTCTTTGCAGGGCGGATATATTTGGGATTGGGTCGATCAAGGACTCGAATCGCCATTGATCACGACACCGGATCGCTCGAGCCTAGGCAATATGGCCACCCTGATGGGAAGTCCAAAACACGTGCAAGGGAAACAGGGCAAGGCCCTTTATCTGACGGGCCTGGATGATTGGGTGACCGTCTATAATCATCCTGATTTTGACAAAATTGACCGGGCCCTTACCGTAGAGGCGTGGGTCATGCCGAAAAAATGGCTGGGTTCCAATACTTTTATCGCCAAGGGAAACAGTCAATATGGATTACAGCAAGCCACCAAAGATTCATTGGAATTTTTTATTCAAGGCCCCAGACGCCGAATTGCTGTGACCGCTTCGACGCCCGGTGACTGGTATTTCAACTGGCACCATATCAGCGGTATTTATAATGGTTCGGAATTGCAACTGTATGTCGACGGTGAACGCATCGCATCAAAATCTTTTAACCAATCCATACAAAGATGCTTCTATCCTATTGATATCGGTCGAAATTCAGAAATTCATCGAGAGCAATATGCCGGATGGACTGCCCATACTCTGATCGATGAGGTGCGTGTCTATCGTGCGGCTTTTACGCCTCTGGAAACCCAGACCTTTGAGAATCCTCCCAAAGAGTGTTTACTCTGGCTGGATTTTGATACGATCGCTGAAAACGGATCCTATCTTTCCTATGGTACGAGTTCATTTTGCATTAACGGAACTGTATTTTCTGATCGCACGCCGCAGCCTGAAATGTGGCAGGTAAAAAAGAACCATGCACCCGTGCAATTCAAGGCGGTCGATCTGAGTAAAGGTATCATAGAGATTGCCAATGAACACAATTTTACCCATCTCGATGAACACCGCTGCACATGGACAATCGTTTCGGACAACCAGGTTCTGCAGGAAGGGATTCTCGACCTGGATCTGGCACCGAAAACAAAACAACAAATCACTATCCCCTATCGAAAACCAATTGTAAAAGCCGGAGCTGAAGTTTGGCTGAATATCAGGATTCAATTGGCTCAGGATCAGATCTGGGCCAAAGCGGGTCATGAGATCACGTCGGCACAATTTCTCGTGCCCGTACAAACAATGGCAAAAAGCCGTCTGACCGGTACTGCACCCGCTCTGGAGGAAACAACACGCCAGATAACGGTCATTGCGAATACATACAGGTATGTCTTTGAAAAGGACACAGGCAGCCTGATCCAGATAAAAGTCAATGACAAGAACCTCCTCATTAAAGGCCCTCAATTCAATATTTGGCGGGCTCCAATCATGAATGAATTATCCGCATGGGGCCGGGCAGAATATCTGCCCTGGTGGAAGATGCAATTCGACAGGATTGAACCCCAGCTGTTGGAAAGCCAGGTTTCTGAATCGGACAGCACTGTCAAGGTGGAATTCAGAAACCTGTCACGGGCTCCCAAAGAGATCCAGGGCTATGACAATCGGTTCACGTATACGATCTATGGGAGTGGAGATATGGTTATTCGCCATCAGGCCTCACCGGCAGGTGATTTTGACCTGGACTGGCTGCCACGCCTGGGATGGATTGTTAAAGTGGATTCTTTATTGAACAATGTAACCTGGTACGGCAGAGGGCCTGTCGAGAACTATCCTGATCGAAAAAGTGGGACGCCGGTTGCGATCTATGAAAGTACAGTTGACGAGTTGTATGTACCCTATGTGGTTCCTCAAGAGCATGGTAACCATACGGATGTACGATGGATGGCTCTGAAATCAAATGAAGGGCCAGGATTGGCATTTTTTGCCAAACCGGTCATGAATTTCAGTGTCACTGACTATGCCAATATTGACAGAGCGATTTATGGATTTCAGTTACAAAAGAGTGAGGGTATCATTGTCAATATCGATCATAAAGTAACCGGTGTGGGTGGCACGCCGGTCTCTACGCTGCCCGCATATCGTACTTTTCCGGATGCATATGACTATGAAATTCGCATCCGGCCATTTGATTCTGCAACAGAATCGCCTATTGAGATGGACAAGGTCTTGTGGTAGTCGAAAGAGAGCTGCAAATTCATTCGCGGCTCTCTGACCGAACACATTTCGAATTTCTAAAAAGGATCATGACTCATGACTCCATCCTCAGCCGAATTACAGCAATTGAAAAATGAATTTGAAACAGAACTGTTTGAGAGAGTTCTGCCCTTTTGGACCCGATATTCACCCGACCGGCAATATGGAGGATATTTCAATTGCCTCGATCGTGATGGGTCGGTCTATGATTCTACAAAACATGTGTGGTTACAGGCACGTCAGGTCTGGATGTTCAGCAAGCTATATAATGACCACAAAGCCGATCTGCAATGGCTTGAAATGGCTGCATGGGGCATGGATTTTTTAAAAAAATATGCCAGACGAGCGGATAACCGCGTCTATTTTTCCCTCAGTCGCAAGGGAGAACCCATTTATTTGCAGCGAAAAATGTTTTCGGAATGTTTTTACCTCATGGCGTTCGCACAATACAGCAAAGCCAGTGGGGATCAGGGTCTGCAAGGCGAGATCCGGGAGATGTTTAAAACCATCTGGGATCTCGCGTTTGTGCCCGGCTCAACGGGAAGGCCGATGATGCCAGGTAATGCAATCGAACAAACCCTGGCTGTCCCCATGATTTTGTTAAATGTCATCGAAGAAATCACCGACAATAACAACTCATTATATGACAGTGAGATTCATTATTGCATTCAAGCAATTTCAAAGCATTTGATCGACGGTAAAATGTATGAAAACCTTGTCAAAGACGGCAGCCAGTCAGAGACTGCTGCAAGCCGGTTATTATCCCCGGGTCATGCTATCGAAGCTGGCTGGTTTCTGCAGCACTGGGCACTGGAATTGCAGGATTCAGCCTTGCTGGAGACCTCTGCGAGCATTATTCGGAATGCCTTTCATCAGGGGTGGGATGCCGAGTTTGAGGGATTGTTTTATTTTATCGATGCGGACGGCAAATCACCCATCCAACTGGAATGGGACATGAAACTCTGGTGGCCTCATTGCGAGGCCATGTATGGCTTTTTGTTGAATTATGCGACTTTTGGCCTGCGGAAAGATTGGGAGCTGTTTGTGCAAGTCAAATCTTTTGCTTTTAAACATTTCAGTGATCCGGAAAATGGCGAATGGTATGGATACCTGGACAGACAAGGCAGATTAACCCACTCGTTCAAAGGCGGGCCATACAAGGGATGTTTTCATGTGCCCAGGGCATTGTATTATTGCTGGAAAGTGCTTAAAAAATTCACTCAAAATTAACTCATCTTCATGTCAGAAAATGGCTCAGGC
>CAYNUX010000330.1:0-4942 GCA_964400115.1 uncultured Cytophagia bacterium | reverse complement strand
GGACTTTTTTACAAAAGTTCTTCTGTTCATTCTGTTACTCCTGCAAAGATTAAATCGCATTTTGTAATGCCAGAAACAATGCCCGATAATATTTCATAAACCTGAGCGGTTCACAGCTTGCTGAAACTTCTGCATCGCAATACCCCTGATAGCCCGATTGTTTTAGCAGGGTGAATAACTTTCGATAGGGATAGTCTTCATTCCAGAGCTCGTGCAGGTGAATATTGCGGATTCGATCCTTGATCATATTAAAATTCGTTTCAAACCCCGGGTCATCCGTATCGTGCGCAGAGCAGTTCCAATTCACATAGACATGGGGGCTGTTTGAATAATCGATTATTTTCTTGATTCTCGGGATGCGATCGGTCCCGTCCCCATGCACACAAACCCGGATTTCCACCCCATGTTCATGTGCAAATTCAGAAACCTGAGCCAGGGCTTGGCCGATTTGTTTCAGTGTTTGTTCTTCGGGAATACCCTTGTCGACCTGTAATCCGTTTGGAAACACACGAATGCCGATCGCGCCGATATCGCGGGCCAGCAAGGTATATTCATTGGTGCCGTCGATGTGTTGTTGCACTTTTTCGGGTTCCACCCAGTGATACTTGAATGCACTTGCCAGGCTCAATTTTAGTCCGGCATCCTTGAACTTTTTTCTGACTTGCTCTCTCTCCCGTGAGGTCAGGTCAACCTCTACACCATGGGCATGCGTCGTGCGCAGTTCCACATGCTCGAATTGGGTTTCTGTGCAATTTTTGATGATTGTATCGATATCCCACTCTTTGGCCAGATTAAAGGTCATCAAGCCCAGTTTTAATGGCTTGTTATCGACAGAGGAATTGGATTGGATGCTTTCACAGGAGAGTAAGGGGATGGTTGACAGGGCAGCGGAGGTCTTGAAAAAGCTGCGCCGACTAGGCATGGCGTTCATTTGCTGTCTCCTCGGAAAAGGATAATGATTGTTTGGTTGGCATCTTTTATAACGTACTATAATACGTGCATTTTTGGAAGAATAGCGGTTGGTGAATATGATTTAGCGAGAGCAGTAATCCAAAACCCGCCTGCAAAAGGCAGAACCGGAAATTTACCGGTTCTGCCTTTGTGATTATTAACTAGCGTATGAGAACCATCTTTATGGTTTTTGTTTCATTGCTGGTGGCGATCCGTGCGTAATAGATACCACTGCCGACATTTCTGCCTTGTTCATCTGTACCGTTCCATGTGACTGAATGGTTACCCGCTGTGACTTGGCTATTCACCAGGGTATTGATTTTTTGTCCCAGCATGTTATAAACCGACAATATAACCTCATTCGAGACGTTCATACTGTATTCGATGGTGGTTGTCGGGTTGAAAGGATTGGGATAATTCTGTTGCAATTCGAACTGATCCACGACCGCAGCATCCTGCTTTTCCACAGCGGTGGTGATGGGAGTAAGCGGACCGGGTTTGTCGGCTTCCCAGTCTTTTTTCAGTTCCGGGAACCAGTTCAGGTCGCCGAGTGGATATCCGTCATCTCCGGCAATATGATAGCCGCGTTCAGCAAAGACCTTCTCATAATCGTATGAAAAATCGATGGGCAGGGGCCAGGGATTGGTAAAGGAATCTTCATCGCCATCAGGATCCCATTCCCGCATCACCGGAGGGGTGGCCATACGGACAGCATCTGCCCAGGCGATTACTTTATCGTACAAAGATTCGGGTAAGGGTTGGGTAAATTCAATAGGAACGTCCGTAATATTGTTAGCCCAGATAAAATTGTCATAGGCATCAAACATATTCTGACCACTTGCGGACAAAAAGGGAACATACAATGCATTCACCTCTTCACGCCAATCGATCATTTTTTGGGTATCATGCCGCAGGTTGTGGTGAAATTTGATATCTCGTTCACTTTCTTCGATACCCCATTCCGGAGGCAGTGTATCGACCTCAAAAAATGCACCTGCTTCATTACCGGGAAAATCAGGATCAAAGGGATCGAGAAAATCTCCCGTATAATCGACGCCTTTATAGTCACCTGCTTGTGCAACACCGGCGGCCCAGCAATCGACGAACAGGTTGTTTTTGACCTCTATCGAGTTGTAATACATTTGTTCAAACACTTCTTTGGTGATCAGATAAAAGGTGTTGTGTTCCACCACCAGATTATTGATAAGAGTCGGAGGATTGCCACGCCGGTTCATGATGGTTCTGTTGTCCATGTTGAAAACCGTATTGTTGGCAATATAATAATTGCCGGTCAGCTCGCCTTGCAGCCACACAAAAACACCTTCTCTGTACCATGAATCCGGCTTGTAACCATCCGATACAATACAATTGGTCACACGAAGATTTACCATGTTCGAGTTTTCAAGACTCACAAACCAGCCTCTGCCACCCGTACAGATTATGTTATCCACAACCACATCTACTGAATCCACTGTGACCTTGACGACCTCTTTTCTGATTTTTTCACCTGCCGGATTCTTGTAGACGATAAAAAGATTACTGAGAGTAATATTTCCTTCGGCGACAAACAAGGGTTTTTTATTGCTTGTGGTGTCGCGAAAAATCAATGGGGGTATCTCGTCACTTTTTTCTCCAACTATTATCAGGTGCCAGTTGGTGTTGTTGATCTGGTCAGTGAGAACATAGACACTCGTAGGCCCACTTTTTAATTTAAACACTTTGCCTTGATTATCCGGATTCGCAACTGCATCATTCAACGTACCGAGGCCCGGTTCGACAATTACGGTATCAGGTGCTTGAGCGAATACAAATGAGGATAAAAAAACGATCATGACAAACAGGATTGTAGATTTAACATTCATAATGTCAATCTCCAGGTTTGTTAGGACTTTTTGGAATACTCGACTATTCCCGATTTGATGTGCCATCCTATTAAGAGTCTTTTTTTAGAGCAGGATTTATCACCTCCTTTTAAAATTTTGAATCACCGAAAAATATAGCGTATACCCAATGAGCTTTGCCAACCGTAATTTTGTCGGTATTGCAGATAATCCGTTATATTGTAATACAACTCGTCTTTATCATTGGTAAAGTTGTTTAGATCGACAAAGAGCGCAAGATTACGGGTAATATTCTGTCTCACCTTGAGATCCCATCTGCTCAACTCAGCTTTGTACTTGTCTTCAATGGGGAATATCCGGCTTATAGAATTGAGGGTATTTCCCTGATAATAGTAGGACAAGCGAGCGGAAAATCCGCCTTTATCATAACCAAGAGAAACATTTCCCACAGTATTCGGCTGATTTTGCAGACGCTCTTCCCGGTAGATCAAGGAATCTTTCTTGTCCCGGTAAAAGGGGGGAGATCCCCGAGTTTCGACATATTGTGGATATCTTGTCTCTGTATCGATAAAAGCGACATTTGCATTTAAAATCAGACCGTTAAGTGGTTTGGGCAAGTACCAAAAATGAGTTTGCCATTCCAGTTCGAGGCCACGTACATACGCTGTGGGTTCGTTATTCACAGGTTCGGTGAGCTCGAATCCTTTGAGATCTGTATAAGGGTTATATCTTAAAAAGAGTGGGTCCGGCAAATTTTGCAGCGAATCGCCCTGTCGGATTCGTTTGGTGACTTTGTATATTAAATTATCGATTTCCTTATAGAAACCGCCCACGGTAAAAAGTCCCAAAGAATTGCTATACACAGAAACCTGAGCATCCAGATTTTGACTGGTTTCGACTTTAAGATCTGTGTTGCCGCGCGAAATCGATTCCTGGTCCATATAAAAGATTGGAGAATAATCGAGGAAATTGGGGCGGCGCAGGGTTTTTGTATAGGCCAGCCGGAGATCTGCCCAGTTGGTCATTTTATAGCGCAAATGCACCATGGGCAGCCAATGTGTATTGGAGGGGCTGGATTGTATAGGATCAAGATATCCCTGCTCTTCTTTGGTCTGTGGACCTCGGTTAAGCGAATTGACGAAAAAAGTGTGAAATTCATTCTTGACATGCTCATACCGAATACCAGGCAAGAATGTTTATCGTCTCCCGATATTGAGTTCGCTCAATATGTATCCGGCAGTATAGGTGTGTGTGTTTTCATAATCATTATTCTCTTCCCGTAATTGTTCTCTCATGAAATAGGGAAGTTCAGAGTCAACAGACACATGAAAATAGTCTGCGAGTATTTTCATATCATCATGATTTGAATAGGTCAGAAAACCGTAATCTTTCAGCATATCTGAAACCTTTACGGAATTATTCACAAAGCTGGAGAACGCCGGATAAATGCCCCGAATAAGTTCCAGATCTCTGCTGGCAAATACGGAATCCCGAAGCATACGCCCCATCTCTTCATAGCCGCCTGCCAGATCCGTCCCCAGAATCCATCGTTCTCTGTCAGAATCTCTGTCATGCTGACGATATTGGCCGCCGAACTTTAGCTTGCCGGATACATTGTGAGTCAGATAAAAGGGTATTTCGTAATTGATCTTGCCACCAATTTCGCGTGCATTTTTGGTTTGATAATCGACCTGATGATTGCTCCATTCGGATTTTGTCATGTCCCAATCAAACCGTTTAACCAGTTCTTCTGGTGGTAGTTTCTTTTCTGCCTCTGTTCCCGTGAACGCTTCATAATCGCTGACAAAGAATGCGGACCAATCATCAGGTGTCTCGGTACTGGTGTAGGAATGGGATGCCAGCCAGTCAAATGTTCCTATCCATAAATCGTGTTTACCGCTCAGGAAATTAGAATAGTTACCTGAAACACCCTCCTGATAGGTATGCCGCAATCGAACCGCTCCTCCTCCTCGTTGCGGTTTGGCACGGGTCTCCCGTTGAATGCTTGAAGAATTGAGTTGACTGAAAAAGTTTTTAAAGACGATTTTGCCATTGGATAAACGATAGTCCATCACCAGACTTGCGCCAAAACGGTTGCGGATATTATCTTCTGTCCTGAGGGAGAAGCGATTCATGGTGAGTTCCCCTGG
>CAYNUX010000329.1:0-4977 GCA_964400115.1 uncultured Cytophagia bacterium | reverse complement strand
AGTAACGCGAACGCGTCACCGGGATCTTTTTCTCATGACTATCTTTTTTCTTGCCTTTGCCATTGCGTGGATCTCTTCCCAGGCCGGACTTTCATTGGCCATGGGAGCGTTTGTTGTCGGACTCTTGATCTCTGAATCCGAATATGGTCATCATGCTATCGAAAGCATTTTACCCTTTAAAGAAATTTTTATGAGCTTTTTCTTTGTCTCTATTGGTATGCTTTTAAAACCCATGATGTTTTTCCAACACTTTACTACCATTATTTTACTCACCCTGGCCGTATTGGTCATAAAGCTTTTGGCCATGGCGATCGCCAATGCCGGACTGCGAAATCCACTTGCCATAATGATCAGTTCATCTGCTACCCTGGCGCAAATCGGCGAGTTTTCCTTTATCCTGGCGACCGTCGGATTGACACATCAACTCATTCGACCTTTGGATTATCAATACTTTTTGGCTGTCGCTATCCTGACAATGATGCTGACGCCGGCTCTGATCGCAATCGGGAACAAACTTTCGCGAGTCATTCAGGACCGCACCGAGGCCAAATGGAGGGGAAAGAAATTGCCGGTGCATAATACTCCTCCCGAGATATCCGATCACCTTGTTATTGTCGGGTTTGGCATAAATGGCCGGAATGTGGGACGTGCTGCAAGAATTTCCAATATTTCTTATTTGATCATCGAAACCAATCCTGAAACCGTTCTTGATGAGAAACAAAACGGCGAACCTATTCTGTATGGTGATGCTTCTTTTGAGGCGGTATTGCGTGCAGCCCATCTGCAACATGCCAGAGTGCTGGTGATAACCATCGCTGACCTCGTACAATCCCGAAAGATTATCAACGAAGCTCGTCATATTAATCCGGCTATCTATATTATCGTACGCACCCGCTATGTTGGCGAGATGAATACACTGATAAAAGAAGGCGCCGATGAGGTCGTTCCCGAAGAATTTGAAACGTCTGTTGAAATATTTTCCAGAGTTTTGAAAAAATATCTCATCCCATCGAGTCAGATTGTCGCGATCAATGAACAAATCCGCGCCCATGGCTATGAGATGTTCAAGAGTCTCGCCGCACCTCGCTACTCTATCAAAGATCTGCCGCTTTTGGACGTGCACGTATCGACTATTTATATCGAATACGGTTCGGTTCTGATCGGTAAAAAATTATCTGATCTGGATTTTCGAGCAAAGTGGGGAATTAATGTTCTTGCCCTGCAACGAAATAAAGAGTGGGAATTAACCCCCAATCCGCAGCTCACACTGACTGCCAGTGACCAGCTCCTCGTCATGGGACATGCATCTAATCTCAATCGTTTTATGACTTATTGGACCCAATCTGATGAGGATGTCTATTAAAGATCTTGATGTCACTGATTTTTATTGTTATGCTTATCTATACCGGATTCTGAAATGTTCCCCAGCAAACTCGTTGAATGTGTACCAAACTTTAGTGAAGGAAGAGACCAGAGCATTATCGATGCCATAGCCAACGCCATAAAGAGTGTGGATAATGTTTGGTTATTGCATGTCGATAGCAATGCAGATGCAAACCGTACAGTTATGACATTTGTCGGAAGCTCTAAAGCGGTCATGGTTGCCGCATTCAAGGCAATCTTTAAAGCAGCAGATCTGATCGATATGCGTCTGCAAAAAGGAACCCATTCCCGCATAGGAGCCACAGATGTTTGCCCGTTTGTGCCCCTTGCAGGTATCTCTATGTCAGAGACGGTACAACTGGCCACAGCCCTTGCAGAAAAGGTGGGAAGAGAACTGGGCATTCCGGTATATCTTTATGAACATGCTGCATTGGCTCCACACAAGCACAACCTCGCTGCAATTCGTGCAGGCGAATATGAAGGATTGAAAAAAAAGATGAGTCTTGCCGAATGGCGTTCTGATTTCGGACCAAAAACTTTTCAACCTTCTTTTGGCGCGACAGTCATTGGTGTGCGCTCTTTTCTCATCGCATACAATGTGAATCTGGCTTGCATAGACATCTCTATCGCCAGGAGAATAGCCGGAATTATTCGCGAAAGTGGTATTCCGCAGCGCAACTCGGATGGATCTTTGAAATATGATGACCATAACATCGTGCTACGTACTAGGGGTGAGTTCAAATCCGTCAAAGCTGTGGGCTGGCTAATGCCTTCTTTCAAGTGCGCTCAGGTATCCATGAATTTAACCGATTTTCTGCAATCGCCTCCACATCTCGTCTATGAACGTGTTTCGTTTCTGGCCCTTACAATGGGGACGCAGGTTACAGGCAGCGAGATTGTCGGACTCTGTCCTGAAAAAGCACTTTTATTAGCAGGCGACTATTTTATTGATAAAGGTCTGTCAAAATCTGATCGTATTTCGGCAGCCATAGAGGGATTGGGGTTGAATGATCTTTATCCTTTTGTTCCCGAGGAAAAAATTCTCGAACACCGCCTTGAGGCTGTTATGCGAAAAGAATCCAGAGCCAGAAAAAAAGCTTCACGAATTTAAATTTGCCAAATTTTTTTAATAAAAATCCAAATATAGTCAAAAAGCATCGATTTTTTCGTTGCATTTTTAGTTTATATTTTTTTATTTTGATAGCAACGAGTTTAATACCCTTAAATGAGGAGGTGAAAAAATGAATACCCTGAATCGATGGCTGGTCATGGCTTTGGTATTTTTTTCCACAATTACACAGTTACACGCAGACGCCTTTTTTAAACAAATCCAAGAAACCGGTGCGTTTACTGTAATGGGTCAAACTCAACCTGCTCAAAAAGTTGTTCAGGATATATGGATCGGCAAGAACCGAATCTATGCGGGATCTGAAAAACAAGCTGTGCTCATGGATTTGCAAAATAAAGTCATGTATATTCTCAATCATGTTGAAAAGAGTTATATGAAAATGCCTGTCGATTTTGCATCCACTGAATCTTCTGATGTGGAATTTAAACCTAAAACCGAAATCAATAGTCAGTCTCTAAAGCTCAGCGTACAATCTCTGGATGAAACAAAAGAGATCAGTGGCTGGAATTGTCGTAAATATCTTCAAACCATGGAGACAATGATGGGCCCGGCTAAATCCGAGTTGTGGGCAACCACTGATATTCCATTTGATTACGAGCCAATGCTCAAACTGTCAGCTACCATGCTTGCTCAACAACCTGGATTGCAGGACTCTGAAGAAGATATTTTCGCCGAACTGTCGAAAATTAAAGGGATTACAGTAAAAAGCATTACAACAATGACCGTTATGGGAAACGATATTAAAACCGAAACGACACTTCAGGAATTCAGGCAGACAGAACCACCGACTGGAATTTATAAACTGCCACCGGGGTATACCGAAAAGACACAATGAGAAAACCTTGATTGCCGGTTGCTGATGCACGTTATCATATTGTATTCGAAGAAAAAGACAACTTTAGTTATATTCCTGTTCGTGTCGGTATTTCATTTCTTTAAACTTTGCAAGGGTATCGTGCAGCTTGCATGATACCCCCTCTTGCCCGTATTTCGCCGCAATATTCATCAATTCATCATTATTACTTGCTTGTATCGCTTTTTGTCCTTAAACTATAAAAATTAATTGGGAGGTCA
The DNA here is from genome assembly GCA_964400115.1 of uncultured Cytophagia bacterium. Taxonomy (GTDB): domain Bacteria; phylum Zhuqueibacterota; class Zhuqueibacteria; order Residuimicrobiales; family Oceaniaggregativiventaceae; genus Oceaniaggregativivens. The sequence goes on along the minus strand of CAYNUX010000329.1, from coordinate 1,391 downwards.
TCATGTTGGTCGGTATTTCTCCGCTTCTGAGTCCGGGGCTGTTGGCAACGTTATACCGAATGGGGCACGGCGATGAAATAGTGCTCGCGGATGCTCATTTTCCCGGTGAGAGTATGAACCCGAACATCATTCGTGCAGATGGTCTGCATATAGCAGATTTGCTGGGTGCTATACTGCCACTCTTTGTTTTGGATGCTTATGTTCCCGATCCGGTGATCATGATGGCTGCAGTAAAGGGAGATACCCTTGACCCGAATGTCGAAAAAGCTTACCGGCAAGCGATTGATCGCACCTGGCCGGAAACACCAGCTATCACTCGTATCGACCGGTTTGATTTTTATGATCGAACCCAATCTGCTTTCTCTGTGGTTATGACCGGAGAGACAGCGAAATACGGCAATATTATTTTGAAAAAAGGGGTGACACCGGTCACTTTGGAGGTTTAATATGTCTGAGCAATCTTATGACTTGGCTGAATCTATTCAAATGGCTATTGATCTGGAAAAAAATGGTCGGCAGTATTATTTAAAAGCTGCAGATTTGACGAGAAACGATTCCGGCAAAAAAAAATTTCAGGTACTGGCAGAAGAAGAATCACTTCACCTTGCGACATTTAAAAAAATGCTTTCTTCTTTACAAGAGATAACCGATTGGCGTGAGCTGGTCAAGGATTATCCTGAGCCCAGGCAAACCCCTGTGTTTGAGAAAGATCGGCCAGTTGAACAGCGAACCAAAGCGAGAACAGATAAAGTACAAGCCCTCCGTCTGGCAATGGAACAGGAACGGAAGGCCATTGACTTTTTTGAACAAGTAGTCAATAATGCAGAGGATGAGGTTGCACGAGACGTTTTCAAGTTTGTGCTCGACCAAGAGCATGTGCATTTGGCATTGCTGCAAGCAGAATACGATAGTATCGTTCAAACAGGATTCTGGTTCGATACGCCGGAATTTCGTATGGATGGCAAGTTCTAGGCTATTTGAAACGCAACTCAAATAGCACGATTTCGGGACGATTACCCAGTCTCACTGGCGGGCCCCAGGTACCTACGCCGCAAGAGACATAGATATGGGTGTGCCCTTTTTTTAACAACCCCCAGCTTTTTTCAAACACGGCTTTTGTGATAAAGTTAAAGGGAAAGATCTGGCCATGATGGGTATGGCCGGATACCTGCAAGTCGATTTTATTCTCTTGTGCTATTTCCAGATGCAGGGGTTGATGATCCATGAGGATGAGCGGCTTTGAATGATCGACCCCATGCAAAAGTGTTGAGAGAGGTTTTCGGTTTCCTCCCATTTGCTCAAGAGTCGCATCATCACGGCCTATCAGATAAATAGCACCTAAATTTCTAAATTGAAATATTTCTCAAAAAATTTTATCCTATTTTTGGAAT
>CAYNUX010000328.1:0-4994 GCA_964400115.1 uncultured Cytophagia bacterium | reverse complement strand
AAAGGGGGGGAATCAAAATATTTATTCATATCTCAGGGCTTCTACCGGATCGATTTTTGCCGCTTTTCTTGCCGGGAAAAAGCCGGCCATTAACCCAATGATTCCTAATACTGATCCGGCAATAAGCACAACCTTTACAGACAAGAGCGGACGACCCAGGAATTGCATGGCTCCACCGCTCGCTGGCAACATCCAGATCAGTGCAATGAGTCCTTTGGCTAACAATGCGCCTGTAAGACCGCCCATCAGAGCAATGAGCAGCGATTCAAAAATAATTTGCGCCATAATATGGCGGCGTTTGGCGCCAACAGCTCGTTTGATGCCGATTTCCCGTGTACGTTCTTTGACCACAACATACATGATATTGGCGACACCCACTCCGGCAACAACGAGTGTCATGCCACCCAGTACTCCAAGAAAGATCTTGAGACCCAAAAATACTTTATCCTGAATTTCGATAGCTTCATTCATATCCCACACGTTCAGAGCTTCTTTGTCTGCTGGATCGAACCGGTGTTTTCTGCCCAGGACTCTATATATTTCCTGAACCAAAAGATTGGTTTCGCGATCATTTTGAGGTTTGATCACAATGCTGTTTAGATATCGATATCCATAAATGCTTTGAAAGGTTGAGTAAGGGATGATCGCGCGCCTGTCGTCAGGCCCATTATTCATGGATGTCTGCATTTTTTTGGGCATCACGCCCACAATTTTGAAAGGAATACCGTCGATAGAAGTCATTTGCCCAACAGGATCATTCTTGCCAAATAATTCTTTAGCGATTTCAGAGCCAATAAAGGCCACTCTGCGTTTTTCATCCAGATCCAATGCATCCAAAAATCGTCCACCTCTAGCAGGATACATTCTTCTCATGAATTCAAAAGTGGGATAGACACCCTCCATATATGTTAGAGCTGTTTTGTCACCGTTTCTCAGCTGTGTATTATACTTTCCCAATTGAGGACTGATAGCAGCAATTTCCGGTATGTTTTTTTTCAGCAGATCGATATCCAATTCGGTAAATCGGATCCGGCGACCGACGGGCAGACCTTGATATTTGACTCGAGTTTGTGAGCCATAAACCGTAATGATGCGATCTGCTGCGTTCAGTAATCCTTCGCGCATTCTAAAATGCAATCCGTCACCGAATGACATGAGAAGTATAACGGCCAATGTACCCCAGGTGATGGCAAATGTTGTGAGAAAAGCACGCGTCTTTTGTTTTTTCAGATCCTGAATAAATTCGCGCAATAATATAAAAATGGGCATATCATATCTCCGAATCAAGCTCTTAGACTGTCAATAACAACCATATTGGCTGCCCGTCGCGCCGGGAAATAGCTGGCAGCTAATCCTATCATCCCTAAAATGGTAATCGCAATGATGGCCACTCCCCACGAAATACTCGGATCACCGACAAAATCCTCAAACGGAAGCATGGCGATTCCCTTTACCATAAGAGTTGAAAAGAAAAATCCCAGTGCAGCGCCAATTGAAATGATGATCATGGCTTCGAGAATAAAGTGTGCACGAATATGAGATCGTTTTGCTCCTACTGAACGCCGGATGCCGATTTCTCGTGTGCGTTCCTGAACGACAACATACATGATATTTGCCAGCCCGATTCCCCCTACTGCAAGCGTCATAAAACCGATCAGTCCCATAAACGTGTTAAAGCCCAGGGAAAAATAATAAATAAATTTATCCATTTCAGAGGTGTCCCAGATGTTTATTGCCTGGGTGTCTTTGGGATCAAAACGGTACTTGTCTCCAAGGATCTGGTAGACTTTATCCCGGGTATCTTTGTTAAATCGGGATTCACGTAACTTATAAACAATATTATTTGCATAACGATGACCAAAGATCGATTTAAATATTGTGAATGGAATAAACACTCTATCTGTATCACGAGAATTATACGAAGAGTTTTGAGTCTTTTTTTTCAAGAGGCCAATGACTAAAAAAGGTGAATCGCCAATATAAATGGTATTGTTAACAGCCTCATTTTTACCAAAGAGATATTCTTTGAGATCGTCTCCAATAAAGGCGACCCGGCGTTTTTGTTCGATATCCAGATGATTGATAAATCTGCCGCCTGGCTGTGGTAACACATGTCGCATCGAGCCATATTCAACATTCACACCTGTGACATTGGGACTGATTTTCCGATCACCAAAACGAACTGTCGTCCCCCATTGAGAATACTCTGCGGTAATGGCACTGATATTTGGGATATTGTTTCGCAAAAGTTCTGCATCCTCATCCACAAAGCGCATTTGCCGTCCTCTGCCATATCCTTCGAACGCCTTGCCGGTACGGCCTGGGAACATGATGGCAATACCTTCGCCTATACCGTGCATGTTTTTGCTCATGGATTTTTGCAATCCCACACCAAAAGCCAGAAGAACAATAATACTGATGGTTCCCCATGTGATGCCAAAAAGGGTCATAAAGGTTCGGCCCTTGTACATTCCCAGATAGTGGAAAATTTCTTTTATCAGATCAGACCAATACAGCATGCTCTACCCTTCTTCCTAAATGATCTCTTTGACTTCTTTTTCCAAAATTTTATCCCCTTCATTCAATCCAGAGATGATCTCGATCTGGATAGCATCACTCAAGCCGGTTTCAATAAAACGTTCGCTGGTCTGATCATCAGGTGACGGAAGATAAACAAAGGCAGAGTCATTTCTAAAGGTTATCACGCGTTCAGGTATTGTAAGGACATCTTGTTTTTTGGCAATGATAATATTTGCATTGGCCGAGAATCCTGCCCGCAGAGTTGATTCTTTTGTATCGGTAATGATGATTTCCACGGGAAACACCGTAGTGTTGTCTTCTTTGAGAGCCTTGAGTGATATCAACGAGACTTTTCCTTTTATCCCTTTGCCTGGTAAAGCGCCGACTTGCAGTTCCACAGGCAAGCCGTCTCTAATTTTGCCGACATCGATTTCATCTACAGTACCTTTAAAAATTAATTTGGTCATATCTGCCATTTTCATCAGGTCTGTGCCGGACTGGTAGGAGGTGAGTGGCACCACCGGATCCCCTTGATTAATGGCTACCTGAAGAATAAATCCTGTAATGGGTGCTTTTATCACGCTTTCAATATTGGTGTCTGCAATGCGAACCTTACCTTTTTCCAGCAATGCCAATCGTTCAAAAGAAATTTGATGACGCAGCTTTGCTTCGTCAAAAATACGTTCCAGGTTTTCGAATTCCTGGTCGGAAATCAATCCGCGGGATTTTAATTCTTTTTGTCGGGCTAGTTCTTTTTTGAGATTTTCCAATTCTATAGACTTGAGTTCTACATCTCGCTTTGCTTCTGCCAATTCGATCGGAGTGGGGTCTGGTTTTACTTCCAGGAGGGGAGCGCCAGCTTGCACAAAGTCGCCCTCATCTGCAAACATTTTGCCTACCACACCAGAGATCTTTGATTTTACAGCAATTTCATCTACTGGCTCAATAGAACCTACGGCGAGTGCTTTTTGAATAATGGTTTCTCGTTTGACCTCTACTGTTTTTTCCTCTTCATTCGATTTATTATTACCGGATCTTTGAACAAGAAAACCGATGGGAACAGCAATAACCAGAACAACTATAACCCAAATGACAACCTTTTTTTTCACTCGTGCCATGGAAAATGCTCCTTAAAAGAAAATTTGTCAATATTACACAAATATTTTGTACTTTTTCATACGTGTGAGATTTGTCTATTGTTACAGGAAAAAGTTTAATCTTTACAAAAGAGGTCACGTATGAATATAGAACCTTTCAGAACACTCCAGGTTGAAAAATTGAATGTTGAAATTTACCAAACCAAAGCAAACGGGGGTAAGGCCGCCTCTGAATGGGTCGCCTCACAATTACAAAAGGCAATCGAGGCACGGGGAGAAGCGAATCTAATTCTGTCGATGGGAACCTCACAATTTGCTTTTCTGGATGCATTGGGCAATCACAGCGATATAGAGTGGCCTAAAATCAGAGTGTTTCATCTGGATGAATACAAAGGAATCTCGATGGCACATCCTGCCAGTCTTGCAAAGAATTTAAAGGAGAGAATACTGGATAAAGTCCGTCCAAAGGAAATCTGTTTTTTAAATGGTGAGCGGCAAAATCTCAAAGAAGAATTGAATCAATATGCAGAAAAATTGAACCAGTACCCCGCAGATATGGCTTGTATTTGAATTGGGGAAAACGGTCATTTGGCTTTTAATGATCCTCCGGTCGCTGATTTTTCTGATCCAAAGTTGGTCAAAATAGTTGAATTGGATAAATCTTGTCGCATGCAACAAGTCGAAGAGGGTTGGTTTGCTAATTTGAGCGCGGTGCCGACCCAGGCATTGAGCCTGACCATTCCTGCGATTATGCGATCAAACAGTATTAGTTGTGTTGTCCCCGAGGAGAGAAAGTCAAGGGCTGTGTATCATGCCCTATACGGGCCCCTTTCGACCGATTGTCCGGCATCCATACTCCGAACCCATGATCATGCGATCCTTTTTTTGGATCCGGATTCGGCCAGTAAATTATCGTTTTAGGGGGCCGGAGCCCCCTAAAATCATGCCAGGTTTTCCAGCATTTTAATTACATGTCTGTAAAAGAGATCCACCGATCCGATGTGTACTCGTTCATCTGGAGAGTGGGGATGTTTAATGGTGGGTCCGACAGAAATCATATCCATGCCCGGATATTTTTCTCCAATGAGCCCGCATTCCAATCCGGCATGAATCGCTTCATAGCTCGCCTCTTCATTGGCCACCTCTTTGTACGCCTGCAGTGCCACTTGAAGAATTTCCGATTCAAGATTTGGTCTCCATCCCGGATAACCCGGAGGTTGTTCTATTGCACCATCTGCCAGATGGGCAATTGCTACGAGTTTATCCAGAGTGGCTTGCAACGCGCTCTGATTTGAGCTGCGGCTACTCAGATGGTTTTTTACCTGGTTTTCTTAGCATTTTATTGAGGCGACATTGTTGGATGTTTCTACCAGTCCT